>CAMPNZ010000015.1 GCA_946892075.1 uncultured Coriobacteriales bacterium | reverse complement strand
GCCGTTTATCAGCGGCGTTACCAGCATTGTCGAGAACATGAAAAAAAACGATGCGCCCATCAAACAGAGCGCATCTCGTGTGTACAGTTTGCTAGCCATGTAAATGCATTCCTTTATGCGTATGCGAAGCTTATCCGATTCCTCCCATAACGCATCCAACAATAAGTACAATAAGCACTATGGGGCAAAAAGCGTAACGCGCTAAGTAGAAAAATACAAGCGGAAGCGGCCGATTTCTTCCTTTTGAAACTTGTTCGAGAACAATTGGTTTCTTTATAAACCAGAAAAACATAATTGCCGCCAGTAGCGCGCCGATAGGGCAGAAGTAAATGGAAAGCACATCCATCCATTGCGCGACAATCGGGCGAATTGCCAAGCCAACAATAATGCCGATAACGCCGATGCAACATACCGCTGTTGCGCGTTTCACGTGCAGTATTTCTTGCAGCGTTGCGATGGGCGCTTCGTATAAATTGATAAGCGATGTAAATCCACCGAACAGCACAGCCACAAAGAAGATAATTTGGAACAGCGCGCCGCCCGGCATGCCTGCAAACAGATGGGGAAGGTAGATAAACATAAGCCCAGGCCCACCGCTTGAGAGCGTTTGCCCTGCCGATGCCATTGCCGGAATAATTACGAGTGAGGCAATAACCGCCGCTAAGGTGTCGAAAATAGCAACGTATTTTGCCGATTGCGGAATGTTTTCTTTGTCGTCTAAATACGAGCCGTAAATAAGCGTGCCGTTTCCGGCAATCGATAAGCTAAAAAATGCCTGGCCAAGCGCGTATACCCACACAAGCGGGTCAAGCAGCCCGCGCGGATCGAGCATAAAAACGTAGCGATATCCGTTCAGCGCGCCTGGGAGCGTAGCTGCATACAGCGCAAGGCCAATAAACATCACGAAAAACAGCGGCATCATAATGAAGTGGATGCGTTCGATGCCGCGCGTAACACCCAGTGCCATAATGGCAATTACGCCTACCATAGCAACTATCTGAAACGGCATATTATCGCCAGCTACCTGGCCAAACGTTGCCGCAAAGCTTTCGACGCTGGGCGCGAGCGGTGCCGAAGGAATAAACGACGCAACGGTATACCAAAGAATCCAACCTACCACAATCGAGTAGCCAATAGCCATGCACAACGACGAAAGAACAGGAACGATACCTATAACTTTACCAGGAGTTTCTGTTCCAAAACGCATCTGCGTGGCGCGCGCAAACGCTCCAATAGGGCCCGATTTGGTGAAGCGCCCAAAGCTCATTTCGCCAATCACGCCTGTTGAGCCAATAAGCAGCACAAACAGCAGATAGGGAATCAAAAACGTGGCGCCGCCATACGCCGAGATGCGCGTCGGGAACAGCCAGATGTTCCCCATGCCAACTGCCGAGCCGATGCACGCGAGAATAAACCCGCGTTTGCTGCTAAAAGTTTCACGGTTTGCCACAAGACTTCCTTACGTTTGACTTACCAAGAACGCCGTATTCCTATAAAATGATAACGGTAATCATACCATGATGAAAGAGAAATGTTGCTATGCGTGCAGATGATTCCTTGAGCGCAGAAGAAGTTGCGCAGTATTTGCAGATTGCGAAGAATTCCGTATATCAAATGGCAAAGGAAGGTGTTATTTCTTCGTATCGCATTGGGCGTAAGTTGCGTTTTACCTTGTCTGACGTGCACGAATACCTGAACTCGACGCGTCGCGGCGTAGCTGTTCGTGCGGGTCGTGGCGTTGGTGGCGTCGGTGTCGTCGGTGGCGAAGGTGTGGGCAAGGTCGGGAGCCAGGCGCGTGGAAACGCCGCTGGTAGCGCGCCCGCCGACATCGCTGCTGGTGCCGTGCGCGCTGAGGACCTTGGGAACGCTGCGGGTGCGGCGTGCGATGCGGGCGCAGGCAATCCTGGTGTTGCTGGCGATGTGGGTGGTGTTGGCGCCGAAGCCTGCAGCTTTGTTGCGGGCGCGTCTGTTCCCCAAGATTTGTGGACGCGCGCGTCATTTCTTCACAGCAATCAAAACGCCTTGTGCCTTAATCCTGAAATTGCGTCTATTAGCAGGCATTCTTTGCCGCATACCAGCTATGTTGTTGCAAGCGATTTGCGTGCGGCAGACCTTATTGCTGCGCGGTGCAGCAGCGAGGGTTTGCTTACACAGCGCTATCGGTGCAGTTCGTACGCGGCACTTGCGGCAGTGTATGCCGGCAGTGCTCACATGGCGGTTACTAATTTGTTTGACGTGAAAACAAATTCGTATAATGTTGCGTATGCGTTGCGTCTTATCCCAGGTATTTCGCTTATTGTGTTTCGCTTGTACAAGCGCAAGGTTGGTTTTTTGTATCATCAGCGTTCGACTGGCAGGTTTTCGTCGTGGGGCAGTTTGCTGAAAGAGAATGTGCGCTTAGCAAACCGAGAACGTGGCTGCGGTGAGCGCGTTTTGCTTGACCAGCGCCTTCGCTTGCTTGATGCGCGCAGCTCAACTATCGAGGGCTATGCGCAGGAGCATTTTGGCGAACAGAGCGTGGTGCATCTTATTGAAGTGGGCGCAAGCGATGTGGCTGTTGCGCGTGAGTCCTTGTGCGACAGTGCTGCGTGTTTGCGCTTTACGCCGCTTCAGGATGAATGGATTGACGTGGTGGTTGTTAAAACTGAATACACGCGGCCGCTTATTCGTTTGATGCGTTCGCTGATGAGCGATGCGGCATTTAAGCAGGACATGCACGCGCTTGACCAGGGAAATGTTGACGCGCTGGGCGTCATTTTGTATGAATCGTAGTGTTAGTGTGCATGGGGGAGTTGGCGCTTACGCTGGAAGACGTGTGGTTCGCCAGCGCAACGCGTTCGCGAACGTGGCGTGTTGTCATTCGTAATACTTGCGCTGCAACGCGTTCTTATTGAGTGTGATTTTGATACAAAATAAATATGCCGCTTAGCACAAGTGCGCAGCCAACAACCATAAGAATAAGGCCAGGATGTGGGTATACCAGCAAAGGCAGCCCAACCAGAATAACAATCAGTCCCAAAAATATTTGAATTAAAGCGCGCACTTTCGTAAACAGCACCGCAAGAATGTCGCCGCGCAACAAGTCGGCTTGGCGTTTGCGTTTGCGCTGTTCAATGTGGTCAGAAAAACGCCTCAAGCGTTCTATCCAACCGATAGGCGCTTTGTCATTGTCTAAACGCGTCGAGTTTGATTTTTTGCGATCCAGCTCTGACAAGCGCGTTCTGGACGATGTAACGGGCTCTACATCGATGATGTCGTCCGAATGTGTCATTCACTCATCCTTTTTGTTCCCTTATGCGTTTTAGTATAAAGAAAGCAAAAAAAATGACGTGCGTCATCAGACGATGTTTTTTGTTTTTGTTGCTTTTTAGAAACCAAATTGACAAGCTTGTTGCGTAGTTGAGGAATAATTCTGCATTAGTGCTTGTAAAATGCATAATAGCATTATTCAATACACGTTTAGATACCTGTGTTAAAACGTGGTGTTAACTCGGCAGTGTCGTAAGGTGTGGCATGCAGTGTTTGCTTGCACACCACACCGTGTACGCTTACCAGATAGGATGCGCTTATTTTGTTCCAATAACAGCAAGCGCTCCCGTTTCAGGATTCTCGTGAATGTCAATTTTGCTAAATCCAGCATTCTTAAACATGCTTTTGAACCCAGTTGCGTTGTATACTTGCATGCCTGGAATAGATTTTGCAAATTCGATAACCTCGGGGTTTTCGCCGTTCGTTTCGTTGCAAATAAGCAATTCACCTGCGGGTTTAAGCACGCGATGAATCTCTTTCAGCCCGCTAAGCGCATCGCGCCAAAAATAAATTGTTTCAAAACCCGTCACAATGTCAAACGACTCTTTTGCAAAGGGTAAGTGCTCAACTTCTGCATATTGAACGCGGCATCTGCCCAAATCAATGGCTTGCGCGTTGTGCTCGCACGACATGCGCACTGCCAAATTAGAGTGATCGATACCGTCCACGGTGCCACGCGGCATGCCGTTGAGCAGGCGTTCTATGTTCGCACCACCGCCGCAGCCCACATCAAGACCAAACATTTTGTAACGAAGATCGATAAACGATAAACCCCATTGTGCCAGCTGTTCATGCGCGCCACTGTTCATGCGCGTAAGCATTTGTTCTCCGCCTTCACCTTCGGGAAATGCAGGATTGCTTTCAGGTTGTGTTGGCATGGTACCCTCCTTATTTTTGAGTGCCTGTCTTGAATAACTATGCCGCATACGTATCGCACTGTGCAAAGCGCTTATGCGTTGTTAGCGCCATCAGGTGTGCTCCTAGGTGCCGCCTCCGTTGTGGTGCCAAGCGCGTTCCCTTAGCGCGCCGCACCGAACACGCTTCCGAACTCGCGCGGTCACGTTCCCAATCGCGCTTCCGAACGCGCGCGGTCACGTTCCCAATCGCGTTCCCGAACACGTTCTTCAAGCGCCGTGCAAATACTACGTTCATTGTACCCTTTTGCTTGTGTGCACCAAGCCTAAATAAGAAATTTGCGCGAATGTGCGCGCCGCGCGGCGCTGGTTCCCCGTGAAAATGGTAAAATGCGATTGCTCGTCGTGCGAAACCGCACCCGACGCACCGTTTGTCGTGCGAAACTTTGCACGTGAGCGCTGGTAGTGGCAGTTAGCCGCATGTGCACCATTCAAAGAAAGGCGTTTTGCTTATGTCTTCCGACACGCTCTCAACTATTTCTCGGGAAATGCGTATCAACATTCTTAAAAGTATTGCTGCCGCAGGTAGCGGTCATCCTGGTGGCTCGCTGTCGTGCATCGACATTTTGTGCGCGCTGTACTTTGGCGATGTGTTGCACCACGATGTTACCGATCCGCATAATCCGGCGCGCGATCGCTTTGTGCTTTCGAAGGGCCACGCTGCTCCTGCGCTGTATGCAACGCTGGCGCAAGCGGGCTACATTCCTGTGGACGAGCTTCTTACCTTGCGCAAGCTGGGCTCGCGCTTGCAGGGCCATCCCGATTGCCGGCTTGTTCCCGGTGTTGAAGTGTCAACCGGATCGCTTGGCCAGGGCTTGTCAATTTCGTGCGGCATGGCGGCTGGTTTCAAGCTTGACGGTACGCCTCAAATGGTGTTTACCCTGCTCGGCGATGGCGAATGCCAGGAAGGTCAGGTGTGGGAGGCGGCCATGTTCGCCGCGCATCGACACCTTGACAATCTTGTGGCTATCATCGACAGAAACGGCTTGCAAATTGATGGACCAACGGAGAAAGTGTGCGACCCGGGTGACGTTGGGCGCAAGTTTGAGGCTTTTGGCTGGAAAACCTACGACGTTGACGGGCACGACATACCGGCGCTCGTTGAGCTTTTGAAGCACGCGCGCCAGCACAAGCAGGGCGTTCCCCAAGCTATTATCGCTCATACCGTTAAGGGCAAGGGTATTTCGTTTATGGAAAACCAGGTGGGCTGGCATGGCAAAGCGCCTAATGACCAACAGCTTCACGATGCATTGGCAGAACTCGAACAGCAAGCCTAAGGAGACATTATGATTTTACGTGCCAACAAGGCTCAGGGTGAAGAAAAGAAGGCAACGCGCGCGGCATTTGGCGTAACGCTGGCTGCTCTTGCAGATGAAGGCGTGGACGTTGTTGCAGTTGATGCCGACTTGAGCGGCTCAACAACCACGGCGAAATTTGCTGCTCGTTGCGATGCGTACGCTCAGCGCTTGTTTAATACCGGCATCGCAGAACAAAACATGATCGACGTTGCCGCAGGTCTTTCGCTTACTGGCAAAATTGCTTACACGGGTTCGTTTGCTGTGTTTGGAACGGGGCGCGCCTACGACCAAATTCGCAACACCGTTTGTTATAGCAATCTTAACGTGAAAGTGTGCCCTACGCACGCGGGTATTTCGGTAGGTCCCGACGGCGGAAGCCATCAGATGCTTGAAGATATTTCGCTGATGCGCGGGCTGCCCAATATGAAAGTGTTGGTGCCCGCCGATTACAACGCCGCAGTTCAGGCGCTGCGTATTGCCGCAGCAACGCCCGGACCGATGTACGTTCGTATGGGGCGTGCCAGCGTTAACGCCGTCTACGACGAGCGCATGACCTTCGAGCTGGGCAAGGCGTATGTGGTGCGCGAAGGCAGCGACGTGACGATTGTTGCGTGCGGCGTAGAGGTAAATGAAGCGCTGAAAGCGGCCGATATGCTGGAGCGCGACGGTATTTCCGCAGAAGTGATTGACGCGTTTTCCATAAAGCCGCTTGACGCCGATACCATTGAAGCGTCGGCGCGCAAAACGCGTTTGGTGGTGTGTGCGGAAGAACACAGCCTGATAGGAGGCTTGTACAGCGCCGTTTCTGAGTGTTTGTCGGCGCGCTGTCCTACGCTGATGCGCGGCGTTGGCATGCACGACCATTTTGGGAAATCGGGCGAGTTTAGCGAGTTGCTTTCGTATTTCAAGCTAGATGCAGCAGCCATTGTTGATGCGGTCAGCGATGGACTTGCCGCGCGCGGATAGGCGTGCAAGCGGCGGCGTGGAGGCACCGATACCACCGCTGTTGCGCTGGCGTGGAGGCACCAACCCGCAAGCGGCGGCGTGAAAGGGCAGTGCGCATGCGCAAAAGCATAAGCGTGAACACGTATTTCTCGTTTTGTGCCGCTTTTCTTAATATAAGGTATAATTGTACAAGCTGTAATGCCTTGCAGCAGCGTTGTAATTGTGTATTACGCCATTGACGCTACAAAGGTAGCGCGAAAAGTATCAAGGAACGGAGTATTCTCTTGGCAGGCATTTCAAATCAGGACCATACAAAGCGGGCAGGTGCGCGCCACGTGGTTAATGCGGTGCGCCAAAAAACGGCGCATTTATCGCAGTCGTTGCCCGTGTTGGGTGTTGAAGATATTCCCGAGCAAACAGGAACACCCGTCATAACATTTAACCATGTTACGAAAATTTATGCTGCTCAGCCCAATAAACCTGCACTTGACGATGTGTCGCTGCAAATATATGCTGGCGAGTTCGTGTTTTTGGTGGGGCATTCCGGATCAGGCAAAACAACGATGATTCGCTCGCTTATTCGCGAGATTAAACCTACCTCGGGTTCGATTATTATCGCAGATGAAGACCTTGGCACCATGCGTAATTGGCGCGTTCCGTATCTGCGCCGCAACATTGGCTGCGTGTTTCAAGACTTCAAATTGTTGCCAAACAAAACCGTGTTTGAAAATGTTGCGTTTGCGCTGGAAGTAATTGGCAAAAGCAAGCACGTTATAAAAACGCAGGTGCCAGAAGTGTTGCGCCTGGTCGGTTTGCAGGAGAAGCTTCGCAAAATGCCCGATCAGCTTTCAGGCGGCGAACAGCAGCGCGTGTCAATCGCGCGTGCTATCGTCAATCGTCCACCTTTGCTTATCTGCGACGAGCCAACCGGTAACTTAGATCCGCAAACGTCGCGCGGCATCATGGATTTGCTTGAACGCATCAATCGTACTGGTACAACGGTGTTAGTTGCAACGCACGATCGCGAAATGGTTGACAACATGCGCCGCCGCGTAATAGCACTCGATCGTGGTCACCTTACACGCGATCAAGACAGAGGAGTGTATGGTTTTAATGTCTAGTTTCTTCTACTTTTTCAAAGAATCGTTGCGCGGCTTTTCGCGTAATTTGTCAACGGCGCTGGGCTCTATTGTTACCATCTTCCTGTCGCTGCTGATAATTGGCGTGTTTTTGGTGGGCGGCGCGATGATCGATCGCGTTGTGCGCTCGGTTGAAAGCGAAGTTTCGATAACTGCATATTTGGGCGACAATGCTTCCCAGCAAGACGTTCAAAAGCTGAAAAGTTCCCTTGCGTCGCAAAGCGGCGTTTCGCGTGTCGACTACATCTCGAAACAAGGTGCACTTGAGAAGTTTCGCGAGATGAACGCCAATTCCGATATCGCAAACCAGCTGGGCGATTCGAACCCCTTGCCCGCATCGCTTACCATTTCCTTGTCCGATCCGAAGCTTGTTGAAACAATCGCGCAAAGCCTTGCCGCTAACGATGTGTTCAAGAAAATCTGCGATGAACCGGCGAATCCTTCCGCGTCTATCAACTATGGTCAAAAAACCGTTGAGCGCCTGTTTTCTGTGACGTCCTACATTCGCTATATCGGCGTTGCGCTGGTTGCGTTGCTGATATTTATCGCGCTCATCTTTATTAACAACACCATTCGACTGGCTATTTTGGCACGTCGTAAAGAAATTTCTATCATGCGCTTGGTAGGCGCTTCGAATGGCTTTATTCGCGGGCCGTTCTTGATGGAAGGCGCCTTGCACGCGCTTATCGGCTCGCTGCTTGCGGTTGTCATTCTTGAAATTATGCGCCGCACGGTTATGCCAAGCATTCAATCAGCGCTTGCGTTTTTGGCGCTTGATGTTTCTATGAACGTGTATGCAATGGTGTATGTTGTGCTTGTGCTTGCAGGCTTAGTTATCGGCCTTATCGGCTCAACGTTTGCTATGCGCCGCTATTTGAAAGTATAGTGATAGGGTAGTTTGTGCAGCATAATAAGCAAATCATACGGAAGATGATGAGTGCGCGCCGCCAGCACTATTGGAATTTGCGCTTGGTGGGCGTTGCTTTGATATTTCTTATTGCCATTGGCTTGTTTGTGCTGGGCTTTACTTTGCGCGGGAACATCGGTTTGCTGCAACATCTGGGCTTTCCCGCAAGCATTACCGGAGTCAGCGCATCAAAAACTGCCAATTCGCAGCTGCAAAGCGATAAGCGCTCGGTTGTTGCCAGCAGGCTTTCTGAAGTTGAATCTGTGCTTGCAAGCGAAAGCCTTGATTCCTACGACATTGACGATGCTACCGCCAAGCTGCTTGAAGGTTTTGCAAGCGCTGCGAAAGATCCGAATTTACGCTACTATACCCCCGAGCGCTACCGCGCGCTTCTAAATTCAGAAACGCAGCTATTTTCGGGCATCGGCGTGTTGTTCGCCGAAAAAGACGGCAAGGCGTATGCGGTTGATGTTTTCGAGAATTCGCCTGCTCAGCTAAGCGATGTGCGCGTGGGTGATATGGTTGTGGCGCTTGATGGCGACCGTTCGCAAAAATGGTCGCGTGCGGAAGTTATTGCGGCGCTTAGTCGCGATGAAGGAACCTCGATTGTTATTACGTGGCTGCGCCCTGATGCTCAGGGCAAAAAGAAGGGCCACGAGTTCACCACCACGCTTACGTGCAAAAAGCAGCAAAACCCCAACATTCGCACTGAACTGCACAACGACACGGGCTATATCTCGGTGACGCAGCTTACAGCCACGTCGTCGGCGCTGGTTCGCACTGCGATTACCGAGCTCAAAGAGCAAGGCGCAACGGCTTTTGTGCTTGATTTGCGCAACAACCCGGGCGGTTATTTGTCGCAAGCGCTTGATATTATTGGAGCATTCTCAAAAGATGCCGCTGCGTTGCAGATAAAAACGCGCTTTTCCACAAACGCAAAATCAGCAACGGGAGCTGCGCTAAGCGATGCACCGCTTACGATTATTGTCAACAAAAACACGGCCAGCGCGGCAGAAGTGATTGCGTCGTCCTTGCAAGAAAGCAAGCGATGCATTATTGTTGGTCAAACGAGCATGGGGAAAGGCTCGGTGCAGATAACGCGCGAGTTATCCTTTGGCGGCGCGCTTCGCTATACCGTTGCTGTGTACTTGACGCCGAAGGGCCGTGAAATTGAGGGGCGGGGCGTTTCTCCTGATGTTGTGGTTGACAACAACGGCACCGAAGACTTCCAGAAAAACTACGCGCTTGAAACGGCTCATTACCGCACGCAAAGCAAGTAAGCGCTGCTGTACCGCTAAGCTGCCACTTGCGTTCCTCATGAAAGCCGCAACGCGAACAACACGTAACTATAAGGTGATACTATGCGATTTTTAGCGCATTATACGGCGCCCGTCAGTTCCGATGAACGAGAAATTGGAACCTTTGAATTTGATAGTGATGCGCGCTTGTCTTCGCGTGACAACAAAGCCGATGCGCGCATGGCAATGCTTCAGCAATTTGGAAAGCGTGCTGTTGCGTGGAACATCGATTCCATTTCGCGCATTGCGTCTAAAAATGAATGTTTAGCAGGGCAATTAGAGCTTGATTTTCGACCTACAAAGAAGAAAAAGCGCAAAGCAAGAAAAGAGTATTGGTAAGCATGAAGCAGACAACGGAAAAACTTATTGCACGTAATAGGCGCGCGTTTCACGATTATGAAATTCTTGAAACCTACGAAGCGGGCGTGGAGCTTACGGGTACGGAAGTGCGCTCGCTGCGCGACAATAACTGCCAGCTGACTGACTGTTTTGCTTTGGCGCGCGATGGGCAAGTGTGGTTGCACAACGTTCACATTCCGCCGTATAGAAATGGCAACCTGAATAACGTTGACCCTGATAGAAAGCGGCGTTTGTTGCTGCACAAGCGCGAAATTCGCATCCTTGAAGAAAAAACGCGTGAAAAGGGTATGGCGCTTGTTCCCGTAAAGTTGTATTTTAAGCGTAATGCGTTAGTGAAGCTTGAACTTGCTGTTGGCCGAGGTAAGAAGCTGTATGACAAGCGTGCGACGATGGCGGCGCGCGATGCTCAGCGCGAAATTGAGCGTGCGCTTAAAGCGCGCAGCAGGTAATGCACGTGGTGAAACGAGGAAGCTATGGCTCTTGATAATCAAACGAACCCCGCAGAAAATGAGCTCTTTGAGCTTGAGTTTTCGCCTGAGGATGTTGCTTATTATCTGGTTGATGAGCAGGATAACGAAATTGGCGTAGCGTTGTATGATGCTGATGGCAACGCGGTTGAGTATTGGTACGAGGAGGGGAGTGCGCCAGGTGCTGCTGCGGGTAGTGAAGCTGCAAGCGGAAGTACCGAGAGCGTCAAGGCAGCAGATCAAGCGGCTAACAACGCAGATGATGGCACACTTTCTCGCGCAGAGATAAAAGACACAGCACAAGATTTGCGCGGCGTTCTTAAAGACGGAAAAGAAACCGTAAGCGAGCTTAAAGAAGCATATGACGACTTAAAAGGCTTACTTGACTTTAAGAATTTATTGAAGTAGAGTACCTCAATACATTATTTGTACTTTGAAAAGGTAAAACCTAAACCTATGGGGGCGACTGGTTTCGACATGGTAGGTTTGCGGTGAGGAGCAGGTCGTGGTCTCTCGTCCACGTTAAACCCGAGTACCGTCAAATTTAATTGGCAAAACTAATTACTCTGGGCAATATGCCCTTGCTGCTTAATTTATTAGCAGCCGTCAATCGTGGTGTTGTCCCTGCGCTGCGTGCGATGTCATTTTAGGGGAATGCTGTTACAGTGCGAGCGCTGCGCTGTAACAAAAGACTAAGCGCTTAGGAAGAGAACTGTTTGTTAGCGCACAAAGCTCTTCTGAAATTCAAGCACTAACTAAGCTTGTAGAGCCTGACCAATGTCTTAGCATGGACCGGAGTTCGATTCTCCGCGCCTCCACCATTTTTTTACCCCCTGTGAACAGGTGTTTTACCTATTCTTTATTTTTATATTCCTCCATTCTGACATTCCTATAATCCAATGCTATGGCGTTTTTGCAATCTATATGCTTGGCGTTGTATCGAAAACCATACATATTAAAAGATATATTTTCCAGCCGATAAGCCTTAGTAAACGCGCACATTGTAAGAACGTGCACGTTGAAAGCATTAGGCTGTCGTTTGAAAATAAGCTTATTGTTAACTGCAGCGCGCTGCATCAGGTTTCTTGAAAAATTCATGTAATTGAATATAAAAATGATATTCAAATTCAATTCTTGTATCAATTTATGTATACTTACCTTCAGCACCGAAGCGCACCACGCTTTGGGTTTGTGTTGAGGAAGGGAATACATAATGAACAGTTTATCAGGAACTATACCAGCGCCCGCGCACTCATTTGCGGCTGCGTGCAGAATAGTGTTTCTTGCTTGCATCATCGCATGTGCGTGCGCGCTTGTATCCTGCAGCGCTCCATCGGCAGATCAGAGCGCTCAAAAGCAGGCATCACCAACAGGCGCCGATGCTACACACGCTTCAAAACCGGTGGTGTATGCCAGTTTTTTCCCGGTATACGATCTTACTAAGCGGATTGTAAAGGATAGCTGGGATGTACGCACTATTATCCAAGGCAATCAAGAGCCGCACGATTTCGAGCTTAAAGCCGCAGATATGGCGCGCCTTACCAAAGCCGATTTAATTATCTATAACGGCGCTGGTATGGAAACGTTTATCCCTCAGCTTAAAGAAAGCATGCACCACGACGAGCGATTTTTAGATGTTTCACAAGGCTTAACGCTTCTTCAAAATAAAGATGCAAAGCCACAAGACCATTCAAGTGTTAATCCTCATACATGGCTGAGCATTAAAAACGCACTTGAACAGCTTGATACGCTGTGCAAAAAGTTTTGCGCACTCGATAGCGCTCATGCCGCGTTTTATCAGGAAAATTACCAGCAAGCGCGCGCTGAATTTGAGGAACTTGACAAGCAGTTTGCAGATCAGCTGCGCACCGTGCCAGCTGAAAAGCGGTATTTTGTAGCGTCGCACGCTGCATTTAACTATCTTGCGCGCGATTACGGGCTTACTCAAGTGGCAGTGACTGGCATTTCGCCTGATAACGAGCCAAGTGCCGCCCAGCTTGCAAAAATTGCCCAGTTCGTAAAAGCACACAATATTACAACGATTTTCTTTGAAGGCAGTGCGACGCCAAAAGTGGCGGAAACGCTCGCGCGAACAACGGGCGCGCGCACGTCAACGCTGTACACGATGGAGCATTTAAGCGAAGACGACGTGAACGCTGGTTATTTACAGCTGATGAAGCGTAATTTGCACGCATTGATGGAATCGTTTGTGTAAAGGAAGCGCAATGTTAAAAGCTTCTTTTTTAGCGCGTGGCCTGGAGAAACCTGCACACGATGCATCGTGCGATGAAGTGCTTGCGCTTGACGATGTGTCGTTTTCCTATGCGGCGCAAGCAGGCACCAGCACGCGCACGATTTTGCGGGGCGCAGATCTTTCTATTTATCGTGGGAATTTCGTAGCGCTGATGGGCGCAAACGGAGCTGGCAAAACAACGCTGCTTTCTCTAGCGCTTGGATTGTTAACACCTCAACAGGGCACTATCAGGATTTTTGGTGAAGCCGCAGTATCGGCGCAGCAGCGCAGCCGCATTGCGTATGTGTCGCAAAGCAATTTTCAAGCGTATCGCATATTTCCTACGACCGTAGAGGAAGTTGTTCGCACGCATTGTTGCTATTTGAAGAAAACACGCTTGTTTGGTTACGATGACCAGGCTTTTCAGCGGGGGAGCGCGCTGCTTGATGAATTTCAGCTGACTGCTGTGGTGAAATCGACGCTGCGGGAATTGTCGGGTGGACAATTGCAGCGTTTGGCGCTGCTGCTGTCTTTGCTGAAAAATCCGCAATTTTTGGTACTTGACGAGCCAACATCGGGTATTGACGCTCAGTCAAGCGCCGTGATTATGAAGCACGTGGCGCGCTGTTGTTCGGAAGGAATGGCTGTGCTTATGGTAACGCACCACGTTGATGAAGTGCGCACGCACGCAACGCAGCTGTATCGCATTGAGGATATGCGCATTAAGCAGCTTAATCAGAACAATCTGCCTGAACAGGATACCTTGCTTCAAGAACGCGGTGCTGTTGAACAGGAACGGTTGGTAGAACAGATTTTGTCAGCTGAGCAGATTAAACACGGTGAACAGGTAGAACGCCAAAAGCAGGTGGCGCGCCATGTTTGAGTTCGAATTCATGCAGCGCGCGTTCATCGTTGGGACTATCCTTGCTATTTTGCTGCCTCTTGTAGGACTACCCGTGACACTCAAGCGCCTGTCCCAAATGGGCGACACGCTTGCTCACGCGTCACTTGCCGGTGTTGCCGCCGGATTATGCTTCGGATTTCATCCGCTGCTTGGCTCGGTAATTGCGTGCGTGATTGGCGTTCTAAGCGTGCAGGCAATCAGCAACAAATTGCCTGCTTACCAGGAAATTTCGACGGTCGTTGTGCTGGCTTTCGCCATTGGTTGCGCCGGCATTTTCACCGGATTTGCAGGAAACGGCGCGCAGATTACGTCGTTTCTGTTCGGCTCGATTGTCACGGTTTCCGATACCGAGTTTTACCTGGTAATCGGCATATCAGCGCTCGTTTGCATCGTGTATCGCCTTATCGCAACGCGCTTATATTTAGCAACATTTGATAGCGTTGCCGCGCGCTTTTTAGGCATCAACGAAAAGTTGCTTGCATTCGTGTTTTCACTGCTGGTAGCGGCGTCAATTTCGCTTGCCGCAAAAACTATCGGATCGCTTATCGTGTCATCGCTGCTGGTCATCCCAACATTGTGCGCCATGCAGCTGTTCCGCACCTATCGCGGCGTCTTACTCGGTGGCATAGCGTTTTCGCTTGCCTTTGTGTACTGCGGCTTGTGCCTTTCGTTTTATGGAAACTTAAAACCCGGATCGGTCATTGTATTGCTTGCGGTTGTCGTATTAGGCATTACGCTTATTTTGAAAAGGAAATCATCATGAACCATTTACACATGAAACCCACGCTCGCGAACGTGAACAAGATCGCGAACGAGAACAAGATCGCGAACGAGAACAAGCTCGCGAACAAGAACAAGCTCGGAGGCATGCATGTGAACGTGCACCTGAAACGAACGAACAAAATGGCGGCGTTTGCCGCAAGCGCGCTGTGTGCGTGCGCGCTTGCAACGCTTCCTGCGTGCAGTGTGCTTCCTCATCAAGCAGGATCCTCCGACGCAGGCGGAAATGGCGCTCCATCTACACTTTCGTCGGTAACCGCTTCCAAAACCGCACTTTCTTATGCCGCGGATGCGTTTCGCGAAAAACAAAGCGCTTACGCTGCCGACACCAGCACAACGGTGCTGCTTGATGCCGAAAAAGTGGCATCAAGCGACATCGTAAAAGTGATAAAACACGGCGATCACTGGCACGTTTTCACCAAAGACGGCCGCGAAATTATTACCTACTCCGATCCAACGCGCGCAACGCAGGCAAGCGATTTGACGAACACGGCGTCGGTGGTCTCGCGCGCGGCGCTGCAGCATATGGACGTGCGCGTGGTAAAAATTCTCAAGCACGGCGACCATTTCCACATCTTTACGAATACAGGGCAAGAATTTATTACCTATGCCGACCCATCATCGCTTTACCCGAATATCCCTATTGGAACGTATACGGGTAGCCATGGCAGCTTGCATCGTCACGCATTTGATGACTTTCATCAGGTGCTTGATGGCCTTGCACAGGGCGGCGCTGACGGCGAAGGTGCTGGTAGCGCGCCTGGCGCTGCTGGTTTTGTACCCGCGCAGCTTGATGGCAACGGTGCGGCGCTGGTGCCTTCTGAGTTTCCTGAAGCGCTTGCGCAAGCGCTTCAGCAGAAAGGCGGTCCCGCAGGTCAGCCAGGTTATCCGAACAGCGCGCTTAACGGCTTGCAGAACGGCTTGCCAAACGGCTCGCACCAGAACAGCGCGCCTTTGGTGGGCTTGCCGTTCGTGCGCGTGGTGTCGCTTGCGGAATTAGCGCAGATGCCCATCACCAAAATATTGCAGCACGCCGATCACTATCATTGTTACACATCCGCAGGTGAGGAGCTTATTACGTACGAAAATCCGCAAGCGGCGTTCCCGCACGTTCACATTGGAACGTATGTTGGATCGCATGGCTCGTTTTCGCATGGTGCAGACAGCACGCCCAACGATGCAGACAGCACGCCCACTGATACTCCAAGCAATTCTGGCGCCAGCACGGAACCATCCAGCACACCGCTTCCTGCGCCCTTCACTCCCGCACCCACTCCCGTGCAGCCAGCACCAACACCAGCCCCTGCGCCGATAAACCCTTCGCACAACCAGGCATCAGAAGGCGACACGCATGGCTCCGCATCGCAGCTTGTGCCTGATGAAAGCGAAGTTGAAAAAATTCTCAAGCACGGTGATCACTGGCATGTGTACCTGAAAAATGGCCAAGAGTGCGTGGTGTATTCCGATCCAAGCGCTTTGTACCCGCACATAAAAATTGGCGAATACCTGGGAACGCACACGCAGCCGCTGAAGCCTTTGAACGCCGACGAGGTGTTTACGTACGAGTCGGTTGAGGCGCGCAACACTGTTCCGCTTGATAAAATGCCATGGGCAGATTGCAAATACATGCGCTTTTTTGACAAAGAGCAGCAAACATTTTACGTTTACCACCTTGCGGGAGCGCGCCATCCACACAGTCACCCAATTCGTGAGATTATTCAGTTTGCAAAGTCGTATCCCGCCGACTTTCATGGCTTTAGCGCGCGCGATGTTGTTGCAACGCTGAAGTATCGTGTTGAACACCCTGGTGAGTGGCAGCTTCCCGCAGACTACGAAAGCGAATATCATCCACTTGCAAACAATCAAGCTGCCAAGCGGCGTATTACACACATTTTTAAGGAAACTGGCGACATGCAAGGCTTTTACGTTGTGTATTATGAAACGGGAGAGCCCGAGGCGTTGCAAGCACTTCCCAAAAATACGCAAGTAAAGCCTGTTAACGTTGTGCCGGCGACGCACAAGACGTATGATGAAATTAAGGATGACGTGTGCAAAAAGTATGGCATTACATCTGATCAGTTTGATAAAATTAAATTAAAGTTGCCGCCGTGTTCGCTGCAGGGGATACGTTTTAACGATAACGGCACGTTTGAAGTGCATGGAACACGGTATAACTTTCACAAACAAATTGCGCAGTTTGTGCGCAGCAACACAGTGAAGCCATCCGCCTTGCCCGCCTCTGCGCCACATTCAATATAATTTTGTAACATTAGGTTATATGTTGAACGCTGTTTATTCATGTTGGTGGTATATAATACTCTCATGCAACAGAGCGAAAAGCTAAGTAAGTAGAGGTCATGCGTATATGGGGCTGTTCGGCAAACGAAATTCTCGTAAAGGAAAACATATATCTTTAGACAGTAATCATGTAGCAAGCACTCACGTGTCTTCTGATGTTAAAAGCGCACATAAACGCAATGCGCAATCATCACCTGTTACTGCATATGAGGCATCTACTACGCGCGCACAGAGCTCTGTTACACCTCGTGCGCGCCACAAGAAAGCTGCTATTGCTTGGATAAGCGTAGCTATTGTGGTGCTTGCGCTGTATGTAGCAGGTATTATCGTATTTTCTTCTTTATTTTTTCCGCGAACACGAATAGCATTTATCGATGCGTCGCTTAGGTCAGATGCTCAAATTGAACAGGCACTTAATGATGCGTTTAACGCGTATGAGATTGCTCTTAGTGGCGATGGGTTTCACGAAACAATTACAACGCGCGATATGAATTTACATATCGATGCAGAACATATTGTAAAAGAGATGCATCACAAACAAGCTGTGTGGACGTGGCCGTACGCACTTATAGCAGGACACTACGATTATTCATCACTATTGCAAGCAAAAGCTGATCAAGACGCATTAACGCAGGTAGTAGCTGCAAAGATCGAACGCTATAATAAAACGCAACGTCTGCCGCGCGATGCACATATTGTTTTTAACGATGATCAACAGCATTTTCATATAGAAAAAGAACGGCCAGGAACGGCATTAGATACAAGCCATGTGGTGCAAAAAATTCTTCAAGCGCTCGATAAGCTTGAGCAGAGCGTTACCTTAGATGCATCAGATACCATCGCCCCTGCTATAACAGCCAACGATGAAACGCTGCAGCGTACCTGTGAACAAGCAAATACGATGATTGCGCACGATATTGTTCTTACGGCAAACGGAAAGCCATTTTATACGGTCTCGCGTAAGCTACAAGGAGAAATGATAAGCTTTGATGCCGATGGCATACAGTTTAGCGATGAAAAGGCGCGTCGTGCGCTGCGGGGCGTGCTGGCTGGGTTTAATACGGTTGGCGCCGCGCGTACGTATACACGCCCCGACGGCAAGCGCGTGAACGTGCGCGGTGGCACGTATGGATGGCGTGTTGATGTTAATAAGGTAGTAGAAGACGTGATTGCTCGCATTAAGGATGCTACAGGCGAGCCGCTTGAAATTCCCTTTGCATCAACAGGCGCGTGTGCGCTTACCTCCGATCATCCCGATTGGGGTTCGCGTTATATTGACGTCGACTTAACTGAACAGTACGCGCGTTTTTACAACAATGGCTCTATTGTGTGGGAAGCCCCGATTGTGACAGGAAAACCTGGTGAGCATGCTACGCCAACGGGTGCTTGGAAAATTAACTATCGCACATCTCCGCAGTTGCTTGAAAGCTGGAAAAACGGCATACGACAATGGTCGGTAACCGTGCGCTATTGGATGTCGTTTGTGAAAAATTCGATTGGTTTTCATGACGCTACCTGGCAACCGCGCTTTGGCGGCACATGGTATAAGTCGCACGGAAGCCACGGCTGCATCAATTTGTCGCTGGATAAAGCCAGCGCACTTTTCCAAATTGTACGCAAGGGTGACCCTGTCATCGTGCACTATTAGTGCTGGTGACAGGCTTACTTGTGCAGGTATCCATCCACGCCACGCGGTGCGCTTCTTTTTTGTCGAAGCTTAATAGCTTAAAGAAGTATAAAAAACTCATTTTTTGTTTCACGTAATTTTAATCTTTCCCCTTTACTATACCGGTTATACCGTATGCAGAACACAAGCGTTTGCGCAGGTAGTGCGTACGCTTTGCCGCGCGCGTGGTGGCGCCGCGTTTTCCGCAACCAGCAGGACGCCTTTGTGTTCAACGCCTCAATGGAAGTGTCTCCGATTAGAAAGTTGGCCCATGTCTGTACTTCAGCGAGCATGGTATGCGCTTTGTCGCAAAAAAGTACGCAGCGTGGTGCTTGCTGCGTTTTTTGTGCTGGTGCTTATGTGCCTGAACGTGTGCATGGCTATGCTGCGTACAACAGACCAGCTGAGCGAGCACTTTTCGCGCACGGCGCACGCGGCGCTTACCCTTGAGATGCACAATCAAGAAGACACGTTTACCGACCGCGATATTCAGGCGCTCACAAGCATCATTGAGCCTGCACGTTTGTTCGCGCACCTTCGCACAACAGCGCAGCTTAGCTCAGCGACGCCTGTTCTTGAACGCCAACTGGTGCAACGTGACGATGTTGACGCAGCAACGCTTTCTCACGTAACCGTGTACGGTTGTAACGATACCGCGCGCCACAGCTTATTTCGCTCGGGTGTTTTCACGCTTACCGAGGGGCGTTTTCCTATATCAAACGAACAAAATGTCGTGATGGTGCACCAGGAATTTGCGCGGCACAATAAGCTTTCGTGCGGGATGACGCTGCACGTGCGCAGCAATGCAAGCGATGCATCCCAAGCGTTCACGATTGTTGGAATATTTTCGGGAAAGCGCCATGAGCGCTTTACGGGTGCACCGTCTGATGCAAGCGAGAACACCCTGTTTATGTCGCTTGACGATGCGCAACGCGTAGGAACAGGTGTTGCAGCGTTGTCATCTGGCGAAGCAGCGCGCGCTGAATCTGCGCACCGTACGCGCATGACGTCGCTTGATATTGCGCCCGCACCTGGCCAAACGCTTCAGCAGCTGAAAGATCAGCTAACTGCTTTGCCGCTTGATACAGCGAAGTTCTCGCTTCGCGATGCAGGGGCGAACTTTGAGAGCGTTCGCGGTTCTCTTGATGCGGTAAGCATGCTGGTGCGCGCGGTGCTGATAGCTGTTTTGGCTGGTAGCTTTGTAATTTTGCTGCTGGTTTTGGTGTTGTGGCTGCGCCAGCGCATTACAGAAATTGGCATATTGCTTGCCATTGGCAATTCAAAACGCAGCGTGTGCGCGCAAGTGCTGCTTGAAATGGTTCTTGTTTCGCCGCCAAGCGCTCTGATTGCGTTTGCACTCGTTCATGTGTTTGCGCGAAGTGCAGTTACGCAGCTGCTGGGATGGGCGGAAAGCTTCGGCGAAGCTGCAACGTCAAGTGCGGGTGCAGCAACGTCGCTTGCAGGCGGCGGTGTTGCTAGCAGCACCGATGCGCTTCAATCGCTGTTTTTGCAGCACACTGATGCAAGCGCTGTGGTGCTAGCTGCGCTGGGCGCGTATGCGTTAGCGCTGGTGGTGCTTGCGTTGGCGGTTGGCGTATCCAGCCTTATCTTCATGCGCAAAAAACCTCGTGAGCTGCTTGTTCAGATGTCGTAATAGCGCAGCTGAACAGCAGTTTGGAGGGCTTATACGAAGGAAATCGCAGCACCTATGAACCAACGGAAACAATGAACCAACGGAAACAATGAACCAACGGAAACAATGAACCAACGGAAACGATGAAAAAGGAGCTTCAATGTCAGTTTTAGCATTACGTGACGTTTCGTACCAATACCGCAATGCAACGCGCGAAACGCTCTCTCACGTGAATTATTCCTTCGAGCGCGGCACCTTTTATGCGCTGCTTGGGAAATCGGGCGCCGGTAAATCGACTTTGCTATCGCTTCTGGCAGGCTTAGATACGCCCAGTTCAGGAGCTATTCTTTTTGAAGACGAGCCCCTGAATGCGCAGCGTTTGCACACGCATCGCCGCGATCACATTGCGCTGGTGTTTCAAAATTACAACCTCATTGACTATCTTACGCCGCTTGAAAACATTCGCCTGGTAAACAAGCACGCCAGCGCCGATATCTTGCTCGATTTAGGGCTTGAGGAGCAGCATAGTTCGCGCAATGTGCTGAAGCTTTCGGGCGGCCAGCAGCAGCGTGTGGCGATTGCACGTGCGCTTGCAAGTAAAGCTCCCGTTATTTTGGCCGACGAACCAACGGGGAATTTGGACGAGCAAACAGCGCTTGACATCATGCACATTTTGAAAGAACGCGCAGCTACAAGCAATAAATGCGTCATTGTGGTAACGCACAGCACCGATCTTGCGAAGATGGCGGATGTGGTTGTTGAATTGCGCAACAAGCAGCTTTGCGAGTGTGAGCCTTGCGAACGTTCAAGCGCCAAGCGTTCCCGTTTTGGGCACTCCACCAGCGAACCTACGCCCTGTGACCGCCCGACCCACGACGAAGCTTCGTCCCGCCAGCGCTTATAGCAGCTCCGTTTACGCTAGAAAGGATGTCGTATGCTACGCACTGCATTTGCTGCCATTACACGAAAACCGCTGAAATCAGCCATTATTGCGCTGGTGGTGCTGGTTAGCACAACCCTTGCCCTGCTAAGCGTTGCCGTTCAACAAGCAACCCTGAAAGCGCAAACAGAAACCTATGGCGCGCTCACGAACAGTTTCACGATGGAGATAAACCGCCGCGTCAATCAAGGAACCGCACGTGGCGGCGGTAATGTGCGCGGGCAAGACATTGCGAAAATCAATCGCTCACAGCTGGCGCAGCAGGTAACGAAGCGCATCAATAGCGTTGCCGACCTTGTTGACATGTCGATTGTGGAAACGCCGCAAACGAAAGCGCGCGTCGACGCAACGCGGGCAGCGCGCTTTGGACGTGCCGTTATGCTTACGGGCGTGAACGACTCATCGAAGGAAACGAAATTTGCGACAGGTGCGTTTCGCCTGGTAGAAGGTCAGCATTTGAATGCATCCGATAGCTATCAGGTGCTTATGCACAAAGATCTTGCAGCACAAAATAATGTTCACGTGGGCGACACCATCACGCTTGCGTCAAACAAATACGACGCCGATAACGAAAAAGGCGCGCATGAGCGTTTTACGGTTCGTGTAAAAGGGCTGTTCGACGGCCATAATGCGCAGGCGGTCAGCGCCGCTCAAGAGCTGTATGAAAACACGCTGGTCACCGATGTGCACACAGCCGCGCGCGTGTACGGATACACCGAAGACACCGCGCTGTATCAGGACGCAACGTTTAGCGTTCCTGCGCAGAAAAACATCGATGACGTGCTGAAAGAGCTGAAGCGCCTGAACAACAACTGGAACGCGTACCAACTTGTGAAAAGCGCAGACAACTACCCGGCACTTCAGCAATCGATACAAACCCTTTTTAAGCTTACGACGGGAGTATGGTATGGCTCGCTTGCGTTTGCAGGCATTGTGGTTGCGTTGCTGTTGTTCTTGTGGATTAACGCGCGCCGCCACGAAATTGCGGTGCTGCTTTCGGTTGGTAAATCGAAGGTGTACGTGTGCGCGCAGTTTTTGTGCGAGCTTTTGATGGTAAGCGTTCCAGCGTTTATTGTGGCGTTTTTCTGCGCGCATGCCAGCGGTCAAATTCTTGGAAATGCCCTGGTAGCACGCATAAGCGGATCGATTGCTCGCAGTTTACAGAAAGCGGGGCAGGCAAGTGGTTTGGGAGCAGGCGCCGAGGCCGATGGCTTCAACAAAACGCTTGACAGTTTAAGCATTTCGCTTGACGCACACATGGTAGCGGGCGTGCTGCTGTTCATGAGTGCTGTTTTGGTGCTTGCGCTTTTGGTGGCGTGCCTTACGTTTATGCGGAAAAGCCCACGTGCGCTGCTTATCGACACCAACTAACAGCGTCACCATGCGCCGCGCAGCGTTCGTGTGCGGGTTGCCCGTGCGGTGGGGAACAGGTCGCGCCCCGTGACCCCTGCAGCGCAGTGTTCGCACGCGGCGATGCGCACCTACTTCGAACGCTTATGCAGAAACGCAAACGCGCGCTTCATCGTTACTTTAATACCGATGTTGCGCGCACTATACACGCTTTCGCGCAGTAAATACACCAGATAGCGCCCGTAGTGAATGCGCGCGGCATCCTCGCCAGTCAGTTCGCAATACAGCTTCAAATAGCGCGGCTCAATGGAGTCAATCGAAAACACAATCGCCGGGTGCAGCTTCTTGAAAATATCGGTAATGGCGCACTTCAGGCGCTTGTTTTCGGAGATATTGTTATACGTGCACAAGCCTGCAATATAGAAAAACACGCGATGATACACCGAACACAACACGGCGTAATTTTTTTCGTTGCGCTTCGTAAGAATGGCGAAAATGTCACGCAGTCTATCAAGCGGAATAAAGGGGCTGTTCTGCGCAAACGAGCGCGTTTTGGCCTCGGTTTCTTCCCGATAAAAATACAGCGGCTCGTCGCAATATCGAATGCGCTTTGCCGCAAGAAACGTTTCAAACAAAAATGGATTATCTGCCCAGCCTGCACCTGGTATTTCTGGAAAGGTGATGGCATTTTCTTGCAAAAACGCGCGCCGATAGAGCGCCGACCAAATACTTGGATGATGATTCAGCAGCTCGGTTGCGCCGCTGTCATATATTGTGAACGGCTGCTGTTTCACGTGAACGCGCTTGCGATACGAACACGCAAGAATTGCCTGCTCGCTGGTATCGGGCTGCGTTACGCGCCAGTAAGCCGCTTTCAAGATGTCGTCGCGCGCTGCGTTGTGTGCTGCGTCGCGTTCTGCGTTGTGCGCTGTGTTTTGTGACTCTCCCTGCGCCACGCCTTGCGCCACCTGGTGTTCCTGTTCACAATCCTGCAGCGCAAGCACGTGTTCAAGAAAGTGCGCATCGTACCAATCATCAGGCTCAAGAATGCCTATCCACGTGCCCTGCGCACGCTGCAAACCGCAATTGCACGCGCTGCCATAGCCACCGTTTTCCTTCGTAATTGCCTTAAACCGCGCGTCACGCGTACACCAAGCATCAATGATACGCTGCGAGTTATCCGTCGATCCATCGTTTACACACAGCGCTTCAAAATGGGGGTAGCTTTGCTGTTCGATGCTTGATAAGGCCTGTTCAAGCGTTGTTTCTGCGTTGTAAATGGGAACGATAATGCTTACCAGTTCTTGCTTATTCATGCCCAGCTCCATCAAGCGCACGATACGCTTTGCACACCTCATCGACGTTTCCGTCCATGCGCATATGGCCTTTTTCTATCCACACGGCTTTCTTGCACACGCGTTCCACCTGCTCAATTGAGTGTGAAACAAACAGCAAGGTTGTGTTGTGGTTCGCAACAAGGTCGTTAATGCGCCGCTCGCATTTTTCTTGAAACAGGAAGTCGCCAACCGAAAGCGCCTCGTCAACCACCAAAATATCGGGAATCGTAGCCGTTGCAACCGAAAACGCAACGCGCGCAACCATACCTGACGAGTAGTTTTTCATGGGCATATCAAGAAAATCGTGCACTTCAGCAAAATCGACAATGTCGTTGAAGCGCTCCTCTATGAATTGCTTGCTGTAACCTAGAAGTGAGCCGTTGAGGAAAATGTTCTCGCGCGCCGTAAGCTCCATATCGAAGCCCGCACCCAGCTCAATAAGCGGAGCGATGGTCCCGTGAATACGAACGCTGCCTTTGCTTGGCTCTAGCACGCCCGCAATAATTTTCAGCAGCGTCGATTTTCCTGATCCGTTCGTTCCCACGATACCATAGACGTCACCAGGCATAATCTTCATGCTGATGTGCTCAAGCGCCTTGAATTCCTTAAAGAACAGCTCGCGTTTTGCAATTTTGATGAAGTACTCTTTAAGGCTGTTCAACTGCTCGCTTGCGATGTTGAAGATCATCGACACATCGTCGATTTCAATGATGGGCTGCTGCGCGCTGGGTGCGGGCGCGGGTGCCGCTTCCTGGCCTGTTTGCGGGGCAACCTGTGTGGCGGTTTGTTCACCGTCTTGTTTACCCGCTTGCACGGCTACCTGTTCGTTCGCTTGTTCGGCGCCGTCATGGTTACTTGTCTGAGTAGTATGTAGTGTCATAATGGTATATGCCCTTACATCGTGCGTGCTTATGTGGCATAAGCACGTCTGTTCATCCAGTTTGTTCGTTAAATGTACAAGATGAATTTCTTTTCTGTGCGTCTAAAAATAAACATTCCTACTGCAAAAACAACCAGCGCCATCCCTAAACACACGGCGCTTTCGAGTAGTCCCGGGTTCGTGTTCCACATCATAATGCTGCGCAGGTAGTTGATGAAGTGATACATCGGGTTGAATTGCATAACCGCTTTCATCCAGCTATCAAGCATGTCAACGGGGTAAAAGATGGGGGTGAGGTAGGTCCACGCGGTAATAACAACGCCCCACAGGTGCATGACGTCGCGGAAAAATACCGACAGCGCCGACAGAATAAGCCCGATGCCAACCGAAAAAATGAACGTGCACAGCAGTACAAACGGCAAGCACACCAGCGCCCAGGGCGTTGGAAACACGTGGTAATACACCATAACCGCAATAACCGCAACCAGCGAAATTGCAGTGTTTACCAGCTCAAAAAATACTTTTTCAATGGGGAAGAGCATTTTCTCGATGCGTATCTTTTTGATAAGCGATTGCGATTCGATAATCGAGCTCATGGCCGATGACGTGGCGCGGCTCATAAAATCAAACCACACGGTTCCTAAAATTAAGTACAGCGGGTAGTTTTGGATGCTAAAGCGAAACATGTAGGAAAAAACGGCTGCCAGCACCACCATCATAAGCAAAGGATTAAGAACGCTCCACAACACGCCCAGCAGCGAGCGGCGGTATTTCAGCTTGAAGTCTTTGCTGACAAGCGATGTGAGCACAAACCAATTATGTTGCCAAGAACGGGGCGACGTTGCCTTGCGCGCCTTGAGTTCATCGCCGCTTGTTTGAGCGGCAAAGTTGGTAGCTGGGGTATGTGTCATTCCGTATCTTTCTTCCTTAAAAACATTAACGCTATTGTAGCTTACTTAGCGGCGCGTGAAAACGTGCAATCTGTTAACGCTTCTTGTGCGGTTTATGCGGTTTGTCAGCGTTAAGGGTATCGCTTTGCGATGATATAGGCTGCTGATTGCTTTGCGCATAGATGCCTTCCTGCGCCGCAATAGCCGTGAACGTTTTCAGGAAAATACGCACGTCAAGCGCAAAGGATTGGTGCTCTACGTAGTACACGTCAAGTTTCAGACGCTCGCGCCACGCCAGCGCATTGCGCCCATACACCGCAGCATAGCCGGTAATGCCTGGTAGCACGTTTAATTTTTGCGCTTCGTTGCCGCGATACAGCTGCACTTCGCGCGCAAGATCGGGGCGCGGCCCAATAACGCTCATTGTTCCTTGCAACACATTCACGAACTGGGGAAATTCATCAAGCGATGTTTTGCGCATAAAGGCGCCGATGCGCGTCATACGCGGGTCTGAACTGCTGTTATACGTTGAGCCGTCCTCCATAACCAAGTCGGGAGCGTTAATTTTCATCGACCTTAACTTATACATGGTGAACGGGCGTCCGTTTTTGCCAACGCGCGGTGCGTTATAAAAGATGCTGCCGCCGTCCTCAAGCTTGATAAACACGCCACACACCAGCACCACCAGTGCCACCAAAGGCATCATAAGCAGGCTGAATACAATATCAAGCACGCGCTTTACAAGGTGTTGATACATCGTTAGCGCAGCCCCTCGCGTTGCATGGTTCTATACGCCGTGCTTACCACGTCGCAGATGTAATCGACGTCGTCATCGCTGAGTAAGGTATGAAGCGGAAGCGTTATTTCGTTTTCGTATTGCGCATAGGCATTGGGATAGTTTTCGCACGTAAATCCAAGGTTTTTGTACGCAGTAAGCAAGGGGAGAGGCTTGTAGTGCACATTGCACGCAATGCCCGCCTGCGCGCAACGCATGATAAGCTCGTTGCAAAATTCGCGCGACATCCCCATAAAGCGGCACAGCATTAAGTGTCCGCTTGACGCAAAACCATCGCTGGCGTGCGCTTCACGTTCGCGCAGTGTGAAGGCTTCTTCGTTGCTCAAATACCGCGCTGTATCAGGTGTTTTGCTTGTATCAGTAGCATGCGTTGTAAGCGCATAGTGGCGAATAAGTTGCAGCTTTGACGCATCAAAGCCCGCATGCTCAAAATTCGTTTCATAACGTGCAACTAAGCTGCGCCTGCGCGCCAAAAGCTGCGGGTAGCGTTTCAGCTGCGCGCGTCCAAGCGCCGCTGCCGTTTCCGGCATATTGCACTTCCAACCAGGGAACATGATGTCGTATTCCCATGCGCCTGCTTGATTTTTGTGCAGTGCATCTTTCGTTTGCCCGTGAAGCGACAGCAACATTATCTGGTTGTACAGCGCTTCGTCATCAAAAAGCCCTGCGCGCCACGTAAGCGCGCCGCCTTCGCCGGTTGTAAGATTTTTAACAGCATGAAACGACAGCGCCGTTAAATCGGCTACTGAACCCGACATGCACCCCGCGCGTGTGGCACCGCAACTGTGCGCGCCATCAGCAATAACGGCAATGCGTCCGATGCGCGCTTGCATGTCGTTTGCGGGCGTCCATTGGCTTGACGCGGCATCCAGACAATCAAACAAGCGCTCGTAATCTATCTTCACACCAGCTATA
>CAMPNZ010000014.1 GCA_946892075.1 uncultured Coriobacteriales bacterium | reverse complement strand
GTGGTGTGTGTGCATGAATAAAAGGAGGATCTAAATGACAATGACCGACCCCATAGCAGATATGCTTACGCGCATACGTAATGCACATTCTGCAGGCAAAGACTCCGTGTCGATGCCTTCGAGCAAAAAGTTGGTTGAAATTGCTCGCATTATGAAGCAAGAGGGTTATATCACAAGCTTTGAAGTAGTAGCTGGTGACCCCCGCAGTAGTCTTGATATCGTTTTGAAGTATGGCGATAAGAAATCGCGTACAATTCGTGGTATTAAGCGTATTTCTAAACCAGGTTTGCGTATTTATGCAGGAAAAGATGAACTTCCTCGCGTATTAGGCGGACTTGGAACGGCAATTATTTCTACAAGCCAGGGTGTGATGGCAGATCGCGATGCTCGCAAATTGGGCATCGGCGGTGAAGTTATCGCATACGTCTGGTAGGAAAGGGGAGCGAGGTTAAGTATGTCCCGCATAGGAAAACAGCCCGTAGCCATTCCAGCCGGCGTAACGGTTACCATTAACGGTTCCCAGGTAACGGTAAAGGGCGCAAAAGGTCAGCTGGTACGCGAGTTCCCAGCTCACATTCGCATCAGCGAACAAGACAACCACATTATTGTAGAGCGTTTAGACGATTCTCGTGAAGCTCGTAGCTTTCACGGATTGGTACGCTCACTGCTCGCGAATATGGTTGAAGGTGTTTCAACTGGTTTTCAGAAGAAGCTTCAGCTGGTAGGCGTTGGATACCGTGCAGCGCTCAAGGGCAAAAATCTTGAGCTGCAGCTTGGTTATTCACATCCAGTGCTGGTAGAAGCAACGGAAGGTATCAGCTTTGAAGTTCCTTCTCAAACTGAAATTATCGTTCACGGCATTAGCAAAGAGCACGTTGGACAGGTTGCGGCCGACATTCGCAAATGGCGCAAACCCGAGCCTTACAAGGGCAAAGGTATCCGCTACGATGGCGAATATGTACGTCGTAAGCTTGGCAAAGCCGGTAAGGGCGAATAACGCTGCCTTGTAAAAAGAGCATGTAAAGATTGAAAGGGAATTCTTTATGAATAGCAATTTTTTAAAGAGGCAAAGCGGACTTTCCCGTCGTCATCGTCGCGTTCGCGCTAAGGTGTCGGGAACGGCAGCTCGTCCTCGCTTGTGCATTACGCGTAGTAATGCCAATATGTATGTTCAGGTAATTGATGACGTTGCACGCAAAACGTTATGCGGCGCATCTACTTTAGGTCCTGAATTTAAAGAAACAGGCAAAAAAGCTGCAACAGTGGAAGGTGCTTATGCTTTAGGCGAGATCATCGCCAAAAAAGCTGCAGCTCTGAAGCTTGAAGAAGTTGTTTTTGACCGTGGCGGTAACTTATATCACGGACGCGTTAAGGCTGTAGCCGAAGGCGCGCGCAGTGCTGGTCTGAAGTTCTAGAAGGGAATGTGGCTTTATGGCTCGTAAACAGCAACAAGAATCAAGTGTTCCCGAACTTCAGGAGCGCGTGGTTTTAGTAAATCGTGTTTCAAAGGTAGTAAAAGGTGGACGTCGTATGTCGCTTTCTGCCCTCGTTGTGGTAGGAGATGGCAACGGTCGCGTTGGTATCGGCCTTGGCAAATCTAAAGAAGTACCTGCTGCTATTGCAAAGGGTGTTGAAGATGCCAAGAAGAACATGTTCACGGTACCTCTGACTGAAGAAAAAACAGTTCCTCATGACATTATTGGTGAGTTTGGTGCTGGTCGCGTTTTGATTCGCCCTGCTATGCCTGGTACTGGTGTTATGGCTGGTGGCGCTGTACGTGCCATCATGGAACTTGCCGGTGTTACCGACGTTATCACTAAGTCGCTTGGTTCAACGAACTCGATGAACATCGTGAAAGCATGCGCCGAAGGCTTAAAGAACATGCAAAGCCCCGAGCAAGTTGCTGAGCGTCGTAATTTGACAGTAGATCAGATCTTTGGTCGCAAGGAGGTCAAATAATGGCGAGCAAGAAACTTGTGGTAACACAAATCAAAAGTGCTATTGGTCGTAAATACGATCAAGAACGTACGTTAAAAGCTCTTGGGCTTGGACGTATTGGCAAAAGCAGCGAGCTTGTCGACAACGACAGCGTTCGTGGCATGATTTTCAAAGTGCAGCATCTTGTAGAAGTGCAGGAAGCGTAACGCAGCACAGCTCGCTTTGCCCTCTACGCCGCGCCACCAGACGCCCTAACAGTATAAAGCGCTGGTAGTGCATAGAAAAGCACGTATAAAGTCGCATGTGAATTCTTATTTGCATGCGACTCTTTTTTTGTAGTTTTCTCTATACACAGGTAACTTGTGTTATAATTTCGCGTATGTGTCAGCACCGTACCGTGTGTCGTGCTGCAGCAATGGAAGTTTCTGGCGGCGAGCTGCCAGGTCGAACATATGTGTTCGAAGCGATTTAAGGAGTTTTTCATATGGAATTATCTGATCTTTTTCCCGCTCAAGGTTCAAAAAAGAAGCGTACACGCGTAGGACGCGGTCATGCTGCTGGTAAAGGTAAAACAGCTGGGCGTGGTCTTAACGGACAGGGTTCGCGCTCAGGCGGCACCAAAGGCGCAGGTTTTGAGGGTGGACAAACACCGCTCGCGCGCCGTCTTCCTAAGTTGCCTGGCTTCACCAACATCAATCGTGTTGAGTACATCCCGGTAAATGTGTCGCGCTTGGAAGCTAAATTTGAAGCTGGCAGCGTGGTAGATCATGCAGCGTTGAAAGAAAAAGGCATCATTAAGCATAGCGATGCCCTTGTGAAGCTTTTGGGCGACGGAGAACTTACGAAAAAGCTTACCATCAAGCTTGATAAGGTGTCTAAGAGTGCCAAAGCCAAAGTAGAAGCGGCCGGCGGAAAGGTTGAAGAGCCTTGCTAAGCGCACTGATTGGAGCTTTTAAAGTTCCAGAACTTCGAAAGAAAATACTGTTTACGCTTGGAATTTTGGCTTTATATCGTTTTGGCGCGTATTTGCCTGTTCCAGGCATTCCGTTTCGTCAATTTGCTGAAGCGTTTGCAAATTCAGGTTCGGGCGTTTCAATGTCGATGCTTGACCTGTTTACTGGTGGTGCACTCTCGCACTTCTCGGTATTTTCACTTGGAATTATGCCTTACATCACGGCATCAATTATTATGCAGCTCATGCAAGGTGTTATTCCAACGGTTGGGCGCTGGGCTAAAGATGGCGAAACAGGTCGTCGCAAAATTACGCAAGTTACGCGTTATATGACGATGGGTCTTGGTTTAATCAATGCGGTTGGTTATTTGCTGTTATTCCAATCACCTGCGTATGGCGTGCGTTTTTCGTCGGATGTTCCCTATGCATTAACGTCTATTGTCGTGGTGTTTACGCTGGTAGCTGGTACAGCATTTATCATGTGGATGGGCGAGCTTATCACGCAACGCGGCATTGGTAATGGTATGTCGCTGATCATCTTTGTAAGCATCGTTTCCCGTGTTCCGAGTGCTATTTTCTCGTCTATTACGCACAGTACAACCATGCAGCAAGGTATCGCAATTACCATCTTGATTGTAGCGGTTGTGTGCGTCTGCATTCCACTTATCATTTATGTAGAGCGTGCTCAGCGCCGTATTCCTGTCAATTACGCTAAGCGCATGCAGGGACGACGCATGATGGGCGGCCAAAGCACCTACATACCTTTTAAGGTGAACGCAGCAGGCGTTATCCCCATCATCTTTGCAAGCTGCCTTATTTACTTCCCAGCACAAATTGCTGCACTGTTTAATGTTGGCTGGCTTACGAGTTTTGCGAATATGATTTCTACGGGTATCGTAAACTGGGTATTAACGCTGTTCTTGATTGTGTTCTTCGCGTATTTCTATACGTCGATGGTGTTTAACCCCGTTGACACGTCCGATAACTTGAAAAAGCAAGGCGGTTTTATTCCGGGTATTCGTCCTGGTTTTGCCACCGAAACGTATCTGCGCAATGTGTTGCGCCGCGTAACACTGCCCGGTGGTATCTTTATTGCGCTTATCGCGATTGTGCCTTCAATCTTGTTCTACTTCACGAACAACCAGTTGATACAGGCATTCGGCGGCACGTCTATCCTCATCATGATTGGCGTTGCGCTTGATACTATGACGAAGATGGAAAGCCAACTTAAAATGCACAATTACGAGGGCTTTTTCAAGTAGTGCGCAGTGCAAAATTGCGTTCGCAAGAAGTTCGTGTTAGTTTTGAATGGCGTCCTTATGCACGGTGTGTAGGGACGCCTTCTTGATATACTGCTTTAGACTACGCTTGAAGTGTCTGTCGGTTTTTGCGTGAGGTGACTATGCTTTCTGTTCCTTATATCGTTTGTTCGTTGTTCTCATTTGTGCCAGCAATTGTGCTTCACGAAATGGGGCACGCACTTATGGCTAAGCGCTTGGGCGACACTACAGCCTATCAGCGCAAACGCACGTCGATTAACCCGCTTAACCATATCGATCCCTTCGGGACGGTGCTGCTTCCTTTGATGCTTATGGCTGTTAATATGCCCGTTTTTGGCTATGCCAAGCCAGTACCTTATAATCCACGCAATTTTAAGAATCCGCGCCGTGACGATTTTCTGGTTGGTATTGCAGGGCCGTCCATGAATTTGCTTCTTGCGCTGCTTTCGGCAGCAGTTGCGTATGTACTGTATAGCTATGCGCCTTTGCACGTATGGCTTAACGATTACATTTTCTCGATCTTTTTTACGCTCTACCTGCCTTTATTTGCTTTTGTGAATTTATACCTGATGTTCTTTAATTTGCTTCCGGTGCCGCCACTTGATGGCTCGTCGCTGTTTGCGCTGATTATACCCAAGAAGTATTTGCCTCAGTATTATGCTATTCAGCGCTATGCCTTTCCGGTTTTTATTATCGTTGTTATCGTGTTGCCGCAGGTAGCACATATCGATTTATTTAGCGGATACTTCGATGTAACAGCGCGTGCTTTGGGCCGGATGCTTTTCCCGTTTATGCAGGGGTTATAAGTGAGCGCCTACCGTATTCGGACCGATACGTTTGACGGTCCTTTCGATTTGCTGCTTCGTTTAGTGGTGTCAAATAAAATTGACGTGTGTGCACTTTCGCTCGACGACATTGTTGTGCAGTATCTTCACGCTATGAATACGGCGTCGTCGATTTCAGGTGCAGCAAGCGTTAGCGATATACCTTCGTTTGATGATGCGGATACTTCAGTGCACAAGCCGGTTTCTTCAGAAGTTTCTGACAACAGTGCTGATGAGGCTTATAGCAGCGAACTTGCAAGCGATTTTCTGTCGATTGCATCCAGTTTGCTTGAGCTGAAAGCTTCGCGTTTGTTGCCGCGTCATGCTGACGAACAAGCGGTTGCAGCGAGTGATGACGAGGAAGAACTTGAGCCGTTTGACGCACGCTGTCAGCTTCTTGAAAAGCTGTTAACGTATTATCAGCTGCGCACTACTCTTGCGCCGCTTTTTGATGCGCGTGCGCGGCGTTTGTGTACGCACGCACGATGTGTGGGGCGTTCGCTGGAGTTTCCGTATGCGAAATATGCTCCTGTAAAGGCAAGTGACCAGCGCTTACTTGCTCGAGCGCTGGTGCGTGTTGCCGAGCGCCAAACGCGCAGCTTGCTAAGCGCGGAACATATTGGAAAGCCGCGAGCTCCTTTGTCCGAAACAATTGGTTCTTTACGTGCGCGCCTGTCGAGTAACACCCATGTGTCATTTTGGGATTTTATCGGCGCTCAAGCAAGTCCAGAGCGCATCGTTGCGTCATTTCTTGCCGTGCTTGAGCTTTACAAGCAAAATGAAATTTCCATTAAGCAGCCACGTGCATTTGGGGATATGCAGCTTGTGTACACGCCTCACCAGGCACAATAGTTGCCGCCTCGTGCGCCACTGCGCCCCGTTCCCCCTTGATGTAAGCATACGCACTACTTACGTTTATGTTATGTTGAATGTGAACGCCTTGTTCAGAGTGCTTTTTATCACCATGCACGCTCTGTATTTCCTGGACGCTTAATTATTGTGCAGTATGAGTCGGTGCTTCTTGTTACTACGCTTACGCTTTGCAGTTATGAGTATTTCGTCGATAGGTATTTATTTTTGCACCTTGTTTCTTGTGCACTCTTCAAATTCCAGTTTGAATGGGGTATACTGCAAAGGCACTACGCACAGACGCTGCGTAGTATGCCCCTTGCTTTCGGGCGGTTAGCTCAGGGGGAGAGCGCTTCCCTGACACGGAAGAGGTCACAAGTTCAAATCTTGTACCGCCCACCATGGTTATGTTGTATCCACGTGCTCAAAAGGAATTGCATGTTTGATCTATCAATCTTTACGACCGCAGAAGGATGGATCACGCTTTTAACGCTTACGTTTCTTGAGATAGTGCTTGGCATTGACAATATCGTTTTTATTACACTTACCTCCGATAGGCTTGACCCGCGCCTGCGCTCCATTGGCCGCCACGTAGGTTTAGCAGGTGCTTTCGTAATGCGTGCTGCGTTTTTGAGCTTAGCGGCATTTTTAACGCATTTGTCTCAGCCTCTTTTCACAATTGACCTGCCGTTTTTCCATCACGGTTTTTCGGTGCGCGACATCATTTTGTTTCTTGGCGGTGCGTATTTAATTTTCAAAGGTATTCAGGAAGTGGTCGAGCTGCTTCAGTTGCGCGAGCTGAAAGAAGCATTCGAGCACGCACAAAGCGAAAAGCCTCACGCGCGCAAACGCATAGGGCTTCTGCGCGCTGTGGTAACGATTATGCTGATGGATATCGTCTTTTCAATCGATTCTGTTATTACAGCTGTGGGATTATCCGACCATTTATTTGTGATGATAGCAGCTGTGTTTATCGCCATTATGATTATGATGATATTTATCGACGTCATTTCAGACTTTATCGAAACGCACGTTGAGATGAAAATTCTTGCACTGGTATTTATTTCGGTTATTGGTGTGCTGTTGTTCTTAGATTCACTGGGTATCAATTCGCATATTGAAGTGCTTGGCATGCATGTTGAGAAGTTAATGGTGTATTTCTCGATGGCATTTGCTTTAATTTTGGAGTGCATACAAATGCGCTACAACGTGGTGAAAGATGCCTATATGAAGCGGCATGCGCATGAATTACCGGAAGAAGGCCGCTCTAAGCAGCAGAAAGAAAGCTGCTCCAAGTAGCAGAGCTGCGCCAAGCAGCAGAAACGTCGCTTTCAACTGCAGGGGAAGGTCTGCCGCACAGCAACGCGCGCCTACTTTTGCGTTGCTTCTTTTTCGCTAAACTGCTCCCAGCCTCGCTGCGACAAAATATAGCGTACCGCTTTGTCGCGCACATGCGCGCTGAAAGGCGTCATTAAACCAGGCACTTCTCCATCGTATTGCACTTGCAAGGGCGGCTCGGCATGCACGGTTACATTGCGCCCTCGCAACATTTCAAGCCCGTCAGTGCGCGATGGAAATTCGCCATCTCTGTCTAAAATTCCTGCTATAAGTGCCGGTATCAAGCCAAACGCATTTTCCGCTTTCAGAATAATCACATCAAACGACCCATCGCGCGGCAAATTTTCGTGCACAAGCGTAATATCAAATTGTATCTTTGAAAAATTCACCAGCAAAACGCCAAGCGCTTCGCGCTCCATATGCTTACCATCAATATCAAGGCTGATGTGCGAGCGTTTTGGTAGTGGGTTTTGAACCGCTGCTTGAAAATACGCCAGAGCACCCAGCAGCTTCTTCGAGCGTTTTGCGCCATGCATGATGGTAGCATCGTAGCCTGCACCAGCCATTATGCCAAAACCAAAGCGCTTTCCCTGCACTACCATTTCGCCTAAATCGAAATCGAGCGTTTTCATATTTTTCGTTATTTGCGCCAGAGCAAACGGCTCAACGGGGCTGTTCAAGTTGTCGGCTAATAAATTTGCAGTACCTGCTGGAAAGGGGAGAATTGGAATTTTAGTATCAGCCAGCGCGTGCGATATGGTTGCAATCGTGCCATCGCCGCCCGATGCCACCACCGCATCGAAGCGCTCGGCGCCGTGCAGAAGTTCCCGCAGGTCACAACTACCATCCGTGTTACGCAAGCAAATTTCTTGCGCATCTTTTGAGATAAAGCGCAGATAGTCAAACAGCGCACCGTCTTCAACTCCCGCTTGTAAGTTATTTACAACAAGTAGCTTCAATAGAACCATTCCTCTTGCGTATTTGCTAAAATAGACCTGACACATACTTAGTATAGCGAGGTTTTACACGCATGTATATTCAAACTCAGGACGATTTAGCAGCTTTTGCACATCGAGCGTCCAATTCATCGCTGTTGGCTATCGGTACCGAATTTCATCGTGAGAAGACGTATTACGCGAAATTGTGCCTTATCCAGATTGCAACCGACGATGAAATTGTGCTGGTTGACCCTTTGCGCATCGCTTCTCTTGACGCACTAGCTCCGCTTTTTACGTCGCCTACTATTATGAAAATTTTCCATGCTGGCCGCCAAGACATCGAGCTGTTATACGATCACTTGGGCGTTATTCCCTCGCCGCTCTTCGATACACAAATTGCCGCTGCGCTGTTGGGCTATTCGCAGCAGATTGGCTATGGAAATTTGGTGAGTGCTTTGTGTGGTGAAAAGCTCAAAAAATCCGATGCGTTTACCGATTGGTCGCTGCGACCGCTGAGCGACTCTCAGCTTAACTACGCGCGCGAAGACGTGCTGTTTCTTCCCGATATGTATACGCAAATGCGTCAAAAGCTAGAGCATCGTGGGCGTTTGAACTGGCTAAACGAAGATTTCGATGAACTGGCTAACCTTGACAACTATGTGATTGACCCCTTCACGCGTTATCGCCATCTTGCGCATGGCTCGTCGCTGAACCGTAAAGCGCTTGCTGCGGCACGCGAGCTGGCAGCCTGGCGCGAAACCGAAGCGCGCGAGCGTAATCTTCCCCGCAAGTGGGTGCTTACTGACGAGCAAATTGTAGAAGCAGCTCGGCGTAATTTGTATTCCATCGACGAGCTGTTTATGGTGCGCGGCATCAAGCGCAAAATTACCGTTCCCGAAGCGCGTGAGCTTATCGCGCGCGTGCAAAAAATCTGGAAGATGGATCCGTCTACCTGGCCCGAGCTTGAGCGTTCATCGCGCCATTCCGAACCCAATGTTGACGGCATCATCGATGTGCTGTCAAGCATTGTGCGCCTGCGTGCAGAAGAGAACAACATCGCATTTCAAACGCTTGCATCCCACAGCGATTTGGTGAATTTGGCGCGCGGACACTTTGATTTATGCCGCTGCATGCACGGTTGGCGCCGTTCACTTATCGGCCTTGAGTTACTTGACGCGCTTCACGGCAAAATCAGCATTTCCATTCACAACAATAAGGTTTCACTTACGCATTGTGCACCGCATCATGAATAAATGTTCGCTATAATGAATTCTCGACATATCGATTGAGAAAGGGTTGTCGCTATGCCATTTAATTATTGGATGCTTGTTGGAGTAACAATTTTTTTGGGGCTTGCTGCCTCGATGTATGTAAAAAACCGTCTTCATCACTATGAAGATATTCCTATTAGCACGAACCTTACCGGAGCTGAGTGCGCGCGTAAAATGCTTGAGTATTACGACATTCGCGATGTAGAAATTCATCGCGGGGAAGAAGGGCAAGATTTCTTTGATCCGCAAACGAACAGCGTTACGCTCTCTCCGTCGGTATACGACTCGCGCAGCATTACCGCTACGGCTACGGCGTGTCACGAGTGCGGTCATGCGTATCAATACGCGCAGCGCTACAAGCCCATGCAGCTGCGTAGCGCCATTGTGCCGGTTGTAAACCTTGCGTCGAATGGCTGGATTTTTGTGTTCTTAGCTGGTGTTGCGCTTAACATTGCAGGCTTTGTGCAAGCTGCTATTGCGCTGTACGCCATTGTTGTGCTTTTTAGTTTGGTAACCCTGCCCGTAGAATTTGATGCTTCACGTCGCGCGATGGTGTACATGAACTCGACGTTTTTGCCTGAAGACGAACGCAAAGGTTCTTTTGACGTGCTGCGCGCTTGTGCGCTTACGTATGTTGCAGCAGCGCTGAGCTCGGTATTGCAGCTTGCGTGGTTACTTACTCAGAACCGAGATGCAGAATAATGTCCCGTGAATCGTCATATTCTTATCACATGTCAAACGGCGCTCAACAGCCTTTACGTGCCGCTGCTTTTCCTGATATGACGCAATCACCCGCTGCTGAACCGCGTGCGTTGAGCGTATCTCAAGCTCTCCAAGTGGTAAATCGTTCGCTGAACGGTATTTCGCTGCGTATCATCGGCGAAGTGTCGGAAGTAAACGCAAAACGAGGCTACAAGGCTGTTTATTTCACGATTAAGGACGAAAAAGGCGTTTTGAACTGCCTTATGTGGAACAATCGCTACCTTGCAAGCGGTGTTTCGCTTACTGCTGGCGCACTTGTGGAAGTGCAGGGACGTTTTTCGTGCTACGCGCAAACGGGCCGCATGTCATTTGACGTGGCGCAGCTTAACCTTGCGGGCGAGGGAAATTTGCGTTTGCGCGTTGCAAACCTTGCGAAGAAATTGCAGGCGGAAGGCCTGATGAGCGATGCACGCAAGCGCCCCATTCCGCTGTTCCCGACGCGTGTTGGTGTTGTAACATCACCACGCGGTGCCGCGGTTCACGATGTTCGCCGTACGCTTGCACAGCGTTTTCCACTTGCAACGATGGTGTTTGCGGGCGTTCCGGTGGAAGGAGCCGATGCTCCTGCGCGTCTTATTCAAGCAATGCGATGCGTGTGTGAAGCGAACATCGATGTGTTGCTGCTGGTGCGCGGTGGTGGTTCGTATGACGACCTTATGCCGTTTAACGATGAAATGCTCGCGCGCGAAATAGCGGCGTGTCCGGTGCCCGTTGTGACGGGCATTGGTCATGAGCCAGATACGTCGATTGCCGATATGGTTGCCGATAAACGTGCTGCTACGCCGACAGCAGCAGCAGAGGCGGTTACTCCTCTTAAAGAGGAACTGTACGCGGGATTTGCCGATTCATTGAACAGGCTGCATCATTTGGCCCAGGTAGCACTTGCACGCTTTGCAACGCAGTTCGACAAGTTCGCTTCGCGTCCTTTGTTCCACGCTCCTGAAGAGCTGTTTAAGGCAGAGTTTCAAAGCCTTGATGCCGCTTTGTTCTCGCTTACCAGCGCGTTTCCGCATGCGCTGCGCCAGCAAAGCGACTCCTTGGATCTTTTGCGCGAACGCCTGAAAACTGCTATTCCCGGTGGGCTTGATGTGGACGCAAAGGAGCTTACGCGATGTCAAGCTTTATTATTATCGGGTGTGCGCGCTCATATGCAAGCTGCTCAGCAGCAGTGTGAACTGGGTGTTCAAGCCTTGCATAAAGCAGCGCGTAGCGTAGTGCAGCATGAAGAACACGCGTGTGCGCTTCAAGCGTCGCGCTTAGACGATTTGTCTCCTTTGAAGGTTATCGCGCGTGGATACAGCATTACACGTTTGTCAACAGGCGCTTTAGTTAAAAGTTGCAAGCAAGTGACACCACACGATTCAGTGAATATCACGCTTTCTGACGGCGTTGTCGCGTGCGATGTTACAAACGTGTCGCCAGCTGATGCAAGCGCCGCGCCCGCAGCTCCGTAAGCGCTGGCGTGTTTTTGCAAGTGCGTTTTGGGAACGGGTGCAAGTGGCGAAGCGATGCCGCGCAACGGCGCGAAAGACGGCGCGCGGGATGCTGAATTTTGTTCAAGAGCATGTCACACGCGCGCAGGCATTCACAACGTTCCATGTGACATGTACGGCATGTTTGCCATAAACGGATAGGTAGCATAAACGGTATGCATGGCATACCAGAGAGGATAGCGTATGGATACTCAAGTAACTCCTGTTGACGAGCTTAGTTTTCGTCAGGCGATGGATGAATTGCAAACAATTGTTAAGCTGCTTGAAAGCAATACCTTGGAACTTGAGGACAGTCTTTCACACTACGAGCGCGGCGTCGCGTTGCTGAAAAGCCTTAAAACACGCCTTTCGCAAGCGTCGTTTAAGGTTGAGTCGCTTATGGATGAACTGGAAGTAAACGAAGAAGACAAGCAGCGCGATACTACGCTTTCATAAGACGCTCCCGTTCACGTGCGTTTATACGCCATGATGTACCATGATGTAGCATAATGTGCGTATGCGTGTATGCACGTACGCGTCGTGGTGTGCGAGTATCGTGTATTGCGTGTGAGTGAAGTTGGTGTGCCGCAACGCCGGCGTATGATGTTGTTGATATTGCAGAAGGAGTGCTTGATATGTCACACGAAGATTGCTTATTTTGCAAAATTCTTGCAGGAGAAATTCCCTGCAAAAAGGTGTATGAAAACGATTCAGTTCTTGCGTTTGATGACATTAGTCCGCAAATGCCTGTTCATGTGCTGGTCATTCCTAAAACGCATTACGATTCACTGGCCGATGACGTGCCACCAGCGGTTCTAGGTGATGTTTTTTCTGCAGCAGCACACGTTGCTGACATAACAGGATTAACGAAGAGCGGTTTTCGCGTTATTGCGAACACGAATGACGACGCCCAGCAAACGGTGCATCATCTGCACGTGCATGTGTTGGGTGGCGCGCCTATGAACAGCGGAAATCCATCGCGTGAAGGTACGCGTGCGTAAGGTGAAACGCGCCAAACGATTGCTGTGAATGGATGCATCGTGAAGCCTTGTCTCAAAACGGCTGAGTGGTGCGTACGCTGGTGCGTTTTCTACGTAGCAAAGGGGTAGTTGCTTGAATATACTTGTGCTGAATGCTGGTTCCTCGTCACTAAAATACCAGCTAATCGATGTAGATACGAAGCGTGTTATCGCGCGGGGCTTGTGCGAGCGCGTTGGTAATGAAGGAGCAAACCACATTCATTGCGTCGATTCAGAAGAAGTGGTTATTTCAACTCCTATGCGTAACCATAGCGAAGCGCTTCAGGTGGTACTTGACCATATTTGTGATCCCAAACAGCATATTTTGAACAGCCTTGATGAAATTGACGCCATTGGACATCGCGTGGTACAAGGCGGGAAGTATTTTTCGCAATCGGTGCGCATAACGCCTGATGTGATTACAAAAATTAGCCAGCTGGCCGAGCTTGCTCCTCTTCATAACAAGGCAGCTTTAATGGGTATTGAGGCGTGCCAAAGCTTGCTGCCATTAAAACCGCAGGTAGCAGTGTTTGATACCGCGTTTTTTCACAATCTTGCTCCAACGTATTATACGTATCCGCTTCCCTTTGAGCTTGCGCAAAAATACGACATTCGTCGCTATGGTGCGCACGGCACTTCGCATCGCTATATCGCACAGCGAGCTGCGAATTTCTTGCACAAAAACGTGTGGGATTTGAATCTTATCACCTGTCATTTGGGAAACGGAGCGTCGATTACTGCTATCAAACATGGTAAAGCGCTTGATACTTCAATGGGATTAACGCCCCTCGAGGGGCTGATGATGGGCACGCGCTGTGGCTCGATTGATCCTGCGATTGTTACGTATCTTATGGAGCGCGAGAATCTATCGCCTGAAGAGATGAACAATATCTTGAATAAACAGTCGGGTTTGTTAGGTGTGTCGGGCGTAAGCAACGACCTGCGCAGCGTATATGAAGCTGCCGAGCAGGGAAACGATCGCGCAAAATTAGCCTATGAAATGTTTGCTGTTTCGATAAAGCGCTATGTGGGGCAATATATTGCGCTTTTGGGCGGCGTGGATGCCATCGTGTTATCAGGTGGCGTGGGCGAGAACTGTCCTATCATGCGCCGGCTGGTATTTTCCGATTTGCAAAGTTTGGGAATTCAACTTGACGAAACGCGCAATCAAGAAAAAACCCGCGAGCGCGCTATTTCAAGCGACGCATCACGGGTTCACATTTTGGTTATTCCCACCAATGAAGAGCTGATGATTGCGCTCGATACCCAAAATATTGTTTCTGAGTGCGTCTAGCTTGCATGCGGCAAGCAGGCGTGCAGCCGCAGGCGCAACGTCCGCTTCCATCATCGAGCGCCGCACGCGCGTGGCGTAAGCAGGCATGCAGCCTGCAGTTATGCTCCTTTCACGCGTGCAGCTCTCAGGTGCGTTCTTTGCACATTACCGCTTATCCACAAAATCCTATCTGTCGAATATGAGTTTCTTTTATTGAAGACACGTCAACAAAATCTTCTGCAATAAGCGTTTGCATAAAGTTTTTATCGAACGCACCTGCGCGCGCTGATAGGTGCGACGCAACACGAGTTGCCTGATTAACGATAGCGTTGTCTATCATATTGCGAACATAGCGAGCATTGCCAAACTGAGGATCATGCAATGCTTTTTCCAGCATGGTATTAATTTTTTCTCGAGCACCTTTTCCAAGCCTTAGGTGAGAGCGTTTGAGCATCAGCTCGCAAATGCGAAACAGATCTTCTTTCGAGTAATCAGGGAAGAAAATATTCGTTTTAATGCGTGAGCGAAATCCGGCATTTGCATCAAGCAGCGTATTTATCTCATCGGGATAACCTGCAAGAATAAGCACAACTTGATCGCGTAAATTCTCCATTTGAGCAATGATGGTGCTAATAGCTTCATCTCCAGCTCCCGTACCCTGAGCGTATAGCAGTGAATATGCTTCATCAATAAAGATTACCGATCCGCGCGCTTTCTCAAACAGAGCGGTTACTTTATCTGCGGTAACATTTGCAAAACACGATACAATATCTTGTTTCCCGCATTCGAAGAAATCACCAACCGAAAGCACACCTTCTTCTTTCAGAATCTTTCCTATAAGGCGCGCTACTTCTGTTTTTCCTGTTCCAGGATTTCCGGTAAACGCCATATGCATAGGAATGAAGGGCATTTCTATACCGGCATCGCGGCGCGCTTTTTGCACCTTCATAAGATTGATGCGCTCTTTTACCAGTTGTTTTACGCTATCAAGCCCGATAAGCTCGTTTAGCTGCTTATATGCGCTTGCATTCTTGTTGTGTGGTTGTGCTCCAGTAAGCGTTTTGTCTGCTGTTATAGCATCTTCTTTCAGCAGTGTTTGCAAAGCTTTTTTACTTGGAATGCCTTTTTGATTGCTATACGCAAGGCGAACTTGCTGAGCTCCCAGGATGCTTTCAAATAGTTTGCGTACATAGCGCGCGTTGCCTTGATCTGGTCTATTCCCCGTTCGTGCAAGTATTTCTTCAACGTACGATTCAGTATTTTTTGGGAGCTTAAGGTGAGCTTGTTTGCATTTCAGCTTAAATATTTCAAGCTTTTCTTGCAGCGTATAGTCGGGAAACTGTATGATGCTTCCTAAGCGCGAACGCATACCGACATTCGCATCGATAAACTGGTTCATTTCGTCTTCATAACCAGCGAAAATAACAACTGTGTCGTTACGGCGTTCTTCCATCAGTGCAATTATTTGAGTGAGGTAACCGGTAAGTGCATATGCTTCATCGAAAAATAATACCGAGCCGCGCGCCTTATCAAACAGGTCTTTTATAGACGATCCCAACATCCCGCCCATTGCAGATTTGTCGCTCCCGTTTACTGTGATAACGCGACCTTCTTTAAGTACGTGCGCTTCTCGCAGCAAAGCACCAAAAATATGAGCAACTTCCGTTTTGCCTGTTCCTGGATTTCCAAGAAAAGCGCAGTGCAGCGATGCCGTTTGTACAGGCAAGCCTGCCGCTTTCACTTTTTGGTTCATAAGTAAGCGGGCGATGATATCTTTGATTTGCTGTTTTACTGAATCAAGGCCGATCAGCTGGTCAAGCTGCGCGCACGCTTCCTTTGGTTCACGTGTTTGTTGAAGCTGAACTAAGGCCTGGCTTTCTTGCTTATATTCAGGAAACGATTGCGCAATAAGCTCTTTTCGCTTCCATGACGTGTAGAAACTTTCAATATCGTTAAAACTAGCATCTTCTAATTGTTTTTCAAATGCCTGTTTAAGTGAAGCAGTTACTTTTAACTTGTCTTTTTTGGCGTATTCTTTGAGCTGCTCATATGCTTGTGAAGCCCCCAATGCGTTTAACTGAGCGTTTGCGTCTTGTTGCATTATAACAACGGGTGCCCCAAGCATTTCTATCAGACGCTTATAAACGAGCGGCTTTTCACAAGGCGCAACTAGGATAACTTGCGTAGCATCAAGATGCGCTCGAAGGTAGTGCATTATCCTCGATAATACCATATAGCAGTTTTCATCGTACGAAGTACCACTTTCAGATGCCCCATAGTGTATAAGCAAAATATTTCCTTTAAGGCAACGTACAAGCGATTCGTCCATATAGGGTAATATTTTGTCAATATCCCATCGACCGCGAAGGATTGACTCAATATTAAAGTCAAACACATGATTACACGAAAGACGCCCGGTAGCATTGAGTGCCGAAATAAGTATTTCAACAGGGTCTTTAATGTCAAAAGGGGTATCGCTTTCAAATAAGTAGTGCACAGGCAAAAATTCTGCTTGTTGTGCATGAGAGTAGAGAGTATGAATTTCTTTTTCAAGTGCTTGCGAGAATTTAGTATTGTGCGCTTCTTCGATTATCTGCTGTTCTGTTATATTAGCAGGAACGGTAACCGTAAAATCTTTAAGCAAATTTCGTCTGTAAACAGAGCTGTTGAATAAATGGTTCATCGATGCAACATCAAGTGCGGTTTCTAGATATGCTTCGTTTTGCTCTGTTCGTTGAAACGCACTTGGATAGTCTGATAAGCTGACACATTCGCTATACGTGCATTCTGCAAGCGTGTAGTGCAGCACGATGGAGTTACTCCACTGTTGAGCCGTTTGATGAATCGCTGCATCCAGTTCTTGAGCGTTGAATTGTGTGCCCGTATAGATAATTGATAATCCAAAATCGATATCAGTATATAAATCGCGATTATAGGTGCTGTTGGTTCTTTTACGCTCAGTTGAGTCTAGCAATTCCGGATGATTTGATTCAAGCCACTGATATGCAGCATGATATTGTTTAGCGGTATCTCTAAAGCAAAATGGTAGAAGATGATACGTTTCATTGAATTTTATGCTCGTTGGGCCATAATTTTTTAGTTCAACTGAGTTATAGGGGCTTGCAATAATGATTTCTGCGCGAAAGTATCTCATGATTCTCCTTTGTTCGTTGCTGCTGTTGTGCCATGAATCGAAAGGTTACATACGTTGAATAGCTGCAATGTAGTATGGTGGATGGGTTGTGGCTTGATTCACCTCCTTGCCGATGGGTTGATGCGCACAAGCTGAAGACCTCGTGAGTGAGCCCTACCATGTATTTGATGGGGGCTTTCTTTGAATTGCTGCTTGTCTTGCTTGTGCCTGCACCGTGTTCCTCCCTTACTATAAGGAGGATTTTTCATTGAGCTTTCTCACGCATGTGTGTGCAGTGAGCTTTGTTCCTCCCTTACTATAAGGAGGATTCTTAGTGGAACGTGTCGTTTTGTAGCACGTGTGTGCCGTATAAATTTGGTAGTTAACGTAAATTAACTTGATGGCGTTGTGCTTGCAGTGCTGTTATCGCAATGACGCCATACACATCGCGGGCGCTGCATCCTCGAGAAAGATCGTTGACTGGTTTTGCTAAACCTTGCGTTATCGGCCCATACGCCTGCGCACCTGCTAAGCGTTCAACCAGCTTATAGCCAATATTTCCCGCATCAATAGAAGGGAAGATAAGGCAGTTTGCACGCCCCGCAAGGTTTGATTGCGGAGCCTTTGATGCCGCAATTTCAGGAATAAGCGCTGCGTCTACTTGCAGTTCTCCGTCGATGAGCACGGTGCTATTCTTGCTGCGCGCCAGCTTGCAGGCATTGGCAACACGCTTGGCGCACGCTTGCGACGATGACCCCTGTGTTGAGTGCGAAAGCAGAGCAACACGAGGTTCTGTTTGCGTAAGCTGCTGAAACGATTCAGCTGACGCAAGAGCGATGCTTGCAAGTTCCTCCGATGTGGGTTCAATATTTAAGCCACAATCGGAAAATAGCAGGGTCCGTTCGCCTAAAGGGCTGCTTGTAGGCAGCGTCATCATGAAAAAAGAACTTACGAGTGACGTGCCAGGAGCCGTTTTGATAATTTGCAGCGCACCGCGCAACACATCTGCGGTTGAATGAGCTGCACCTGCTACAACGCCATCAAACACTCCTTCACGTGTGAGCATCATTGCCAATATCAGCGGATTTTCTAGCATTTCAAAAGCTTGCTTTTCGCTGACACCTTTATGTTTACGAAGCTCATACAATTTTTGTGCAAGTTGCGTACGGTGTTCATATGTAGCGGCGTTAATAGCGCTTATTGTATTATCATGTGCGTAGCGTTTTTTTTCTTCATCGTTGGTTACTATAACGCTGATATGCGCTAAGCCATCGTGAGCTGCTTGTTTTGCCGCCGCTTCGATGCGGGCATCTTCTCCTTCGGGAAGAACGATGCTCATGGGCTTGCGTTTAGCTTGTTGAATAACTGTGTCGATGAAAGAAATCATAGCGCGTGCTGCCTTTTCTACGAGTGTGAATGCATAAGCGCTTGTTTATCGCGGGGTGTGAATTGTACTATACCAACAAGGCTGTGTCAATAGATAAATTTAAGAAAGTTGTGTGGTAACGTGAAATTGTTGTCGTTAGTTATTCCTTGTTATAATGCTGCTCCCTATATTGACACGTGTATGAAGTCGCTTTTGTCGTTTGCTGACACCGTGCAAAGCGAAGCTCACAAGCATGGTGCTGATGCTGGTGCGGGTGTGCAAGCTGGTGGCGCTGACGCTGGCGCGGGCGCTTGTGCCGATATTGAGATTATTGCGGTAGATGATGGTTCTACTGACGAAGAAACACCTGGTAAACTTGATGAATGGCAGCAACGTTTTCCATATCTTATTCACGTAGTTCACAAAGAAAACGGCGGACATGGCTCGGCGGTTAATGCTGGTTTGCAGCGCGCGTCGGGCTTGTATTTCAAAGTGGTTGACGCTGATGATTGGCTTGATACGTCATCGATGCGCACCATTATGCAGTTCATTCACGAGCAAGCACAAATTGAAGATCCTGTCGATTTAATTGTCGGCAATTATGTGTATGAAAAAGTGTACGAACATGCGCAAACACCCATGGGTTACACCAATGTTTTTCCGCAAAACAAGATTTTCACCTGGAGTGATATCAACTCATTTCGTCCCAGTCAGTATTTGCTGATGCATTCTGTTATTTACCGCACGCAGCTGCTGCATGATGTGCATCTTCAGTTGCCTGAACATTGTTTTTATGTCGACAACATTTTTGTGTATGTGCCTCTGGTTGCCGTAAAAACGATACGCTATTTTAACGTTGATATGTATCGCTATTTCATTGGCCGCGAAGGTCAAAGCGTGAACGAGGACATCATGAAATCGCGCATTGACCAGCATATTCGCGTAACAAAGCTGATGATTGATACCATCGATCTTGATACTATTTCGCTTAACCCTAAGCTGCGTAAATACATGGAAAACTATCTTGCTATTATGTTTTGCATCTGTTCAGTATTTTTGCGCATGATAAACACACCCGATTCCTTGGCAAAACTTGACGATGTGTGGCGTTATTTGAAAGAAAAACAGCCGCTCACATATCCTCATATTCGCAAAAATATTGTCAATGTAGGCATGAATTTACCAGGTAAAACGGGAAGAGCCATAGGTATGACGGGGTATCGTATCGCGCAAAAGCTGTTTAATTTTAACTAGATGCGTTCGTCAGTTTCGTGATGTGTGCTTCATACATTGCATCAAGCTGAACAGCTTGTGCTGAAATGTAGATGTGCACCTCGCTGGATTTGGCGTTAAGCATCTTGCGTGATACCTGCACCTGATATTGAAATGTTTCCTATGCAAATGAAGTTTACTGTTGCGTCAATGAGCTGTGCTGCTTGTTCGGCACGTGTTGAAAAGGCTGCGCGTAGCTGTTGTGGCGTCGATGATGTAGCGGTCAATTTGCTGAAAGGCACCATGCTTATAACAGCGAACAGTGCAGATGTTGATCAGCAGGAAATATGCCGCGTTGTTACTGAAGCAGGCTATCCAACGCAGTTTTTAGGCGCACGCGACACAGCTGCTCAGTCGTTTTCGCTGAGCTACCATACGCAACCGAGCAGCGATAACGCGCCAGCAGATGCGGGGGAAGTGTCAAACAACGCTGCGTGTGACGCCGCTTTGGATACAGCGGGCTTGTCAGGCTCGATGAGCGTGCAAGAAAGCGCCACATTTCCCCAGGCAAACGCTTCAGCCGCCTCAAACACGACTACTGCCGATGCCGCCACGCGCCAGCTTCACGAGCAACGCACGCGCCTTATTGTGTCGGCGCTTTTCAGCATCCCTTTGCTGTATATCTGTTTAAGCCACTTGTTTTTCTTGCCGCTTCCGCACGCGTTTCATAATCCTGCGTTCGTGGGTATTATCTGTTTCGCACAATTTCTTTGCGCTTTGCCGGTTGTTATCTTGAACTGGCATTTTTTCGATCGCGGCTGGAAAGCGTGCCTGCATAAATCGCCAACGATGGATACACTTGTTGCGTTAGGGGCGGGTAGTGCCATGGTGTATGGCCTGTACACACTGTTTGTTGTGTTGTGGTATTTGGGTACGCAAAACATCGACTTTGCAGTTCAGCGCTCACATGCCATCTATTTTGAATCTGCTGCTATGATTCTAACGCTTGTTTCGCTTGGTAAATATTTCGAAGCGCGCGCCAAAGCGAAAACAACCTCTGCGCTTAATTCGCTTATCGCGCTTGCGCCAGCCTATGCTACGCGTATTCTTGCCGATGGAACGCAGCAAAAGTGTGCCGTTGCACAGCTGCGCGTGGGGGAAACTATTGCTGTTTTCCCAGGTGAAACGATAGCTCTTGATGGCGTTCTTGTGCAAGGGTTTGTGACATGCGATGAATCTGCGCTTACCGGAGAATCGCTGCCCGTCGATAAAAAGCCTGATGATGAACTGCTTGCAGGCAGCATGTGCGTTTCGGGCTTTGCTCACATGCGCATCCAGAAAACCAGTAACGATACGCTGCTTGCACGCATTATCGAGCTTGTGGATGACGCAACATCAACCAAAGCGCCTATCCAGCACTTTGCTGACACCGTCAGCAAATACTTCGTTCCCTTTGTATTGGCGGTCAGTTGTATTACCTTTCTGGTATGGCTTTTTATCGTGCGCGCATCACTTGATACCGCGTTTGTACATGCGGTGTCGGTTTTGGTAATTTCGTGCCCGTGTGCTTTAGGTCTTGCGACGCCTACCGCGCTGATGGTTGCCACAGGACGAGGCGCTAAGCTGGGTATTCTTATTAAAAATGCAGAAATTTTGCAACGTGCAAGCGATATTCAAGAAATTATCTTCGACAAAACTGGCACGCTTACCACGGGCCAAGTCAGTTTGTACGCGCTGTATCACCTGCCGTCCGATACGCCGCGCGACGTGCTGAGTCTTATTGCAAGTATGGAGCAATCTTCGAACCATCCGCTTGCGCGCGCCCTGGTGCTTTATGCGCAAGAACACAATATTGACCTGCAGAAACTGGGCGACGTGACCGTCCTTGAGTCAAGCGGCGTGCAGGCACACTACCAGGGACGTGTGGTTCGTTTGGGAAATAAGTTTACGCTGCCCGATACGCTGCAGGGCGCGTTTGATGCTGCACTTGATGCCATCCAGCGCAGTGGTGCGGTGCTGCAGCACGAAGCCCAAGCCGCACCCGTGCCTGATGAACGTTCATCTGCGGCTTCTTCACGCGATGCAGAACGTACGCCTGGTGCGCTGCGCCGCAACATTCTTAATCAGTTGCAGCATGATCCTGCTTGTGCAGCGTTTGATGCGCGCCAGCTTGATGTTATTCTTGCGTTTGCAGAATGTGCGCTGCGTATATCGCATGAAGGGCAAACAGCCCTGTTCTTAAGTGTTGACGCATCGATACGCTGCGTCATTGCGCTGTCCGACACGCTTAAACCATCAAGTTGTCAGGCTATTCAGCAGCTTTCAAGCAAGCATATTCATTGCAGTATGCTTACCGGCGATAACGAAACTACCGCGCGCGTTATTGCGCAACGATTGGGGATATCGAGCGTTCAAGCGCAGGTGAATCCCGTTGAAAAAGATGCGTACGTGCAGCGCGTATCAGCGCAAAGCCCGTGTGCGTTTGTGGGCGATGGTATTAATGATGCTGCAGCGCTTGCGCGCGCCGATGTTGGCATAGCGCTTGGTGCGGGTAAAAATATCGCCATTGAAAGCGCTGACGTTGTGTTGATGAACAGCTCGGTTCTTGATGTGGTAACGCTGCTTACGCTCTCGCACACCACGATGCGTATTATCAAGCAAAATTTGTTCTGGGCATTGTTCTATAACGCGCTTTGCATTCCTTTAGCAGCAGGTGTTTTAAGCGGTTTTGGATTTGTGTTAAACCCGATGGTTGCAGCTGCGGCTATGAGCATGTCGTCGGTGTGCGTGGTAAGCAATGCACTGCGTTTGCGTGGCTTTAAGCCTGCGCGCGGCAATGCAAATCAAACATTGGAGAACAAGCAGCTTGGTGATGCTCACATCCAGGCGATTGCGCTATCATATGGTTCAGATACGTGCGCAGATAGTGTCGCGCGCTTAAACGATAACGAAAGGAACACGGCTATGCAGAAAACAATTGGAATTGAAGGAATGATGTGCGGTCATTGCGTTGCGCATGTTACAAAAGCGCTTGAAGCGATTGCTGGCGTGACGAAGGTTGAAGTAAGCCTCGAGCACAAAAACGCCCAGGTAGAATGTAGTGCTGATGTAAGTGATGATGCGTTGCGCAGCGCTATTGTTGAAGCGGGATATGAAGTAACATCGTTGTCGTAGCGGCGGCGCAGCAGCGACGCAGCGCGGAGTGTAGCTTTTAGGCGCGCGTGTCTTGGGAGCGCATTGACTCAGCACGTGCGCGGCATCGACGCGGCGATGGTGTATGTTCGCGATTCGCTTACGCAGCCCGTGGGCTTCAATCGTCAAACGCGGAATATACTGGAACATAAAAAAAGCTCCTGCGCACCAGGAGCTTTTTAGTAAATGTAAGAGACCAAAATGAGTGGGGAATGATTCACTAATGGCGGCTATTCAGCCTCACCAGCAGCTTCCTCTTCTTGCTTAGGCTCAGCTGCTTTGCGTTTTGCAGCAGCACTCACAGCTTTTTTGTGATCTGCAACACGCTTTGCTTTTTCCTTATTGGCTTTTTCTTGCTCTTTTGCGCGAGCAGCCTTTTTGTCGGCTTTGCTGGTGCCTTTTTTCTGTTCAGCTTTAGCGGGTTTCACATAAGCATCGCGATCGGCTTGGCTTACAACCGTGTTTGCAAGAAGCATAACGCCCGATTTGCGATTCGCTCCTTGGTTTTTGTGGATAACTCCAGCAGAAACAGCTTTATCTAACAAACGGCATGCGCACAGCGCTGCGCTGTATGCTTCCTGACCAGAACCAGCAGCAACTGCTTCGCGTACACGACGCGTTGCTGTTTTCAGCTCCGATTTCACGGCACGATTACGCAAACGTGCCTTTTCATTGGTGATAATACGTTTCTTTTGACTCTTAATGTTCGCCACTCTAATCCTCCATTACACGTGGGTTTCTTACGAAAACTCAAAAATTTTAACATATTTTTTCAATAATGTAGCTTATATTTCCGTAATTCTTTATGGTTTATCTACAATTAGTACAGAAATCTTTGGTACATTATAGAGCGCTTGAGCAATACGTAGGCGAATACGTGTCAAGCAACCGAAGGCATATCGCCTGCGGCATTGAGTTATTATACACCTTATGTGCTGGTAATCGACCTAGAAACGAGATGGAGCATTCATGCCACGCAAAGAACAAACTTCCACAGCTCATGATCCTTCACGCATCCGTAATTTTTCGATTATTGCGCACATCGATCACGGAAAATCTACCCTTTCAGATCGCATTCTTGAGATTACGGGCAGCGTTGCTAAGCGCGATATGCAACAGCAAATTCTTGACAGTATGGATATTGAACGCGAGCGCGGTATTACCATCAAAAGCCAAGCGGTGCGCGTTTTGTATACGGCGCATGATGGCAATGAATACGAGTTTAATCTTATTGATACCCCAGGTCATGTTGACTTTACTTACGAAGTGTCGCGCTCGCTTGCTGCGTGCGAAGGAGCTGTGCTTGTGGTGGATGCAACGCAAGGTGTTGAAGCGCAAACGCTTGCTAATGCCATGATGGCAATGAATGCGAATCTTGACATTGTGCCGCTTATCAACAAAATTGATCTTCCTGCTGCCGAGCCCCAGCACGTTAAAGCTCAAATTGAAGAAGCGCTTGCTATTCCTGCTCAGGACGCGGTTCTTTGTTCGGCAAAAACAGGCGTGGGCGTTGAGGATTTACTCGAATCGATTGTGTACAACGTAGCGCCTCCGCAAGGCGATCAGCACGCTGCTTTGCGCGCGCTTATTTTCGACTCGTATTTCGACTCGTATCGTGGCGTTATTGCGTTTGTTCGCGTGGTGGATGGCAGCCTTGCGCAAGGCGATCACATTCGGTTCATGGCAACGAATAACGATACCTTAGTTGAAGATTTGGGCGTAAAAACCCCCGCTGAACTTTCGCTTCCGTCGCTTAATGTGGGCGATGTTGGCTTTGTGGTAACAGGGCTTAAAGATGTGTCGCTTGTGAAAGTTGGCGACACTATTACGCATTTCGATGCGCCTGCACGTGAACCCCTTTCCGGATATCGCGATGTCAAACCCATGGTGTTTGTGGGTTTGTTCCCCATTGAAGGCGATCAGTTTGAGCCTTTGCGCGAAGCTCTTGAGAAGTTGTCGTTAAACGATCCTGCACTTGTATGGGAGCAAGAAAAATCGCACGCGCTTGGTTTTGGGTTTCGCGTGGGCTTTTTAGGCCTTTTGCATATGGAAGTTATCGAGGAGCGCCTTGAGCGCGAATTCGGATTGAACTTGTTGGCAACAGCGCCTTCTGTTGAGTACAAGGTGTATTTGCGCAATAAGGAATGCATCTGTCTGCACTCACCGCAAGAAATGCCTGATCCAAGTGAAATTGCGCAAATTGAAGAGCCTTATTTGAAGGTAAAAATTCTTGTTCCGCCCGATTATGTGGGCGCTGTGATGGATTTAAGCGTGTCGCGGCGTGCAACATTTATCACGATGAACTATCTTTCGCCAACAACGGTAGAGCTTGTGTGGGAAATGCCACTTTCCGAGCTTATTATGGATTATTTCGACAAGTTAAAGTCAAGCACGAAAGGGTACGCGTCGCTTGACTACGAATTTCTTGGGTATAAGCCCAGCAATTTAGTGAAGCTTGATATTCTGCTTGCTGGAAAGCCAGTTGATGCGCTGTCGTTTATTATTCATAAAGATAAAGCTTACGAACGCGGACGCACGCTTACGGAAAAACTGAAGGAAATAATCCCACGTCAAATGTTTGAAGTGCCTATCCAGGCTGCTGTTGGTGGGCGCGTGCTTGCGCGCGAAACCGTTCGAGCGAAGCGCAAAGACGTGCTTGCAAAGTGCTACGGTGGCGATATTTCGCGCAAACGAAAGTTGCTTGAGAAGCAAAAAGAAGGCAAAAAGCGCATGAAAAGTATCGGCAATGTTGACGTGCCTCAAGAAGCGTTTATGGCCATCCTCAAGGTTGACAACTAGGCTGCATGCGAACACGGTTGTTGGCGCCGGCGCGTGTTAATGTGATGCGAACGCAGATATTTCGCACGTAAAGCCGTTAACGCCAGAGCATGTTGACTTGAGGCCTCTAACCCTAGAAACCTATGACTGCCAAGTATAAGAAAGCGAATGTAAATGCCCAGCTTACACACCACAACGATGCAGCTATCTTCTTCAACTGAGAACGGTGTTTCGCGCGATGCTTCTTCGTGCGAGCATCCTGCGCCGTTTTCCATTGACGCTTTTTTTGAACGTTATCCGATAGTGTGCGCTCCCATGGCAGGAGTAAGCGATGTTGTGTATCGCCAGTTAGCACTGCAAGAAGGCGCCTCTCTTGCCTATACCGAAATGGTGTCAACGAAAGGCCTTGAATATCACAGCGAAAAAACGCTCGACTTAATTGCGCTTGGCGCGCATGAACCGTATGTTGCTGTGCAAATTTTTGGACACGATGCGTCTGTTATGGCGCACGAAGCTGCTTTTATTCAGGATTATCTTGGGCCTCGCTTGGCGTATATCGACATCAATATGGGCTGTCCTGCTCGAAAAATTGTAAGCAAGGGCGATGGAAGCGCGCTTATGGAAGAACCTGCGCGTGCAGCGAGTATTGTTCGCGCGGTGAGTGATAGGGTAAGCTGCCCTGTTGGCGTAAAGTTTCGCCGCGGCTATTACCTTGATCGTGAAACCTGTGTGCCGTTTGCGCAGCGTATGGAGCAATCGGGTGCGTCGTTGCTTACGGTGCATGGGCGCTATGCGCAGCAGATGTATCGCGCATCGTCGTCGCATGCTGCCATCGCACGCGTTAAAGCTGCGGTTTCTATTCCTGTTATCGGCAATGGCGATGTGCGCAGCGGAGCGGATGCAATTGCGCTTTATCAGGAAACGAACTGCGATGGCATTATGATTGCGCGCGCTTCACAGGGCAATCCGTGGGTGTTTCGCAGCGTTCGCAATGCGATAGATGCGTATCGCAGCGGAAACACCATTCCACAAGATGTGCGCGTTTCTCCTGCTGAGCGCCTTGAATGTGCCCGCACTCATGCTCGCATGCTTGCACAGTTCGGCTTTCCGCTGAAGAAAATGCGCAGCTATGCCATGTGGTATGTGTCAGGTTTACCTGGTGCAACGCACGCACGCGCTCGCATTTGTTCCTGCTTAACGCTTCAAGACTATCTGGATGTTTTTGACGAACTTGAACGTCAGTGTGCTTCCAGCGCCGCTTTTGCCACAGAACAGACAAGCGCCGCTTGTTTGCAAGCATCAAAGCGCAACGCAGCCGACACCGCACCCGTTCCCGAACATGCACCTGCACATGAACACGAATACGAACACGTTACAAGCGAGACATGCGATGAACGCGCCTAATGTGAGCGACGCGTATCAGGCTTTGTACATTCACGTGCCGTTTTGTGCGCAGCGTTGCGCTTATTGCGACTTCAAAACGCGCGCCAGTGCGCCTGATAATCCGGCTATGGACGCCTACACGCAAGCGCTTATAGACGCGCTGTATGCGCACGCCAAGCGCGGGGAACTTGACGCTATCAAAACCATCTATGTTGGTGGGGGAACGCCCAGCTATTTGGGGCTTGCGCGCTTAGTGCGCGTGTTTGATGCGCTCGCTGAGCTGTTCGATTTGAAGCATCATCCGCTGGAATGTACGCTTGAAGCAAACCCTGAAAGCTTAACTGACCAGCTGTTACAGGCGCTCTCGCGCCGTGGTGTTACGCGCGTGTCCTTAGGCGTTCAAAGTTTTGATGATGCGCTGTTGGGGCTGCTTGGGCGCATTCATACGGCGCGCAAGGCGCAGGATGCTGTTTGCTTAGCGCAGCG
>CAMPNZ010000013.1 GCA_946892075.1 uncultured Coriobacteriales bacterium | reverse complement strand
GGAACGGGCACGTTGGCGTCGGGAACGGGCGCGGGTGCAGCTGGAGCGTCGGACGTGAACGCAGCAGCATCCTCTTGAAACGCGGGATCGGTAACCAAAAGCATCCTGCACGCAATACGATCGCCAAACACAGAAACGAACACGTTTTGCAAATTTTCCTGCGTGCTGGCAGTATTCAAGCGACTAAGCGCAAACGTGCTCCCCTGCGGCAACGCAATAAGCAGCTCGCACGCCCCCGGCGCAAGTTTTACCGAGGCATTGCTTAACAGCGCAGCAAGCGGCATATCGACGTCGCGCAAAGTACGCATCACCTGCTTCCAACACTGCTGAAGAACAGCGGGTTTTTGACAGCGCTGAAGCGGAGATGTATGCGTAGCATCAGCAGGTTCTGCCTTTTGGGGAACAGGCGGTTGCGACTTTTGAGTTGCGGACGGTGCCTCGGGAACGGGCTCGGACGCGGCCGCGGGAGCAACGTATAAATCGGGCGCAGACGCCGCCACCGCCGCAGGGTGCGGCACGGGAGTTGGGGCAGATTCTGGAACAGGCGCAACGTGTGGGGTGGGTGCGGGTTCTGGAACGGGCGCACCGTGCGGCGTCGGCGCAGCTTGTGGCGCTGGTGCGGAAACGGGCGCAGCTTGTGGCATAGGCGCAGGTTTTGGAGCGGGTTCGGGAACAGGGCTCGGAGCACCATACGAATCTGGTGCGGACGCTGCCGCCGCAGTAACGTGTGGCTCCGGAGCCGGCACTGGTTCCGGAATAGGCGCAACGTGCGGCGTCGGCGCAGCTTGTTGCATCGGCACGGGCGATGGCTCGGTCATTGATTTAGCAACGGGCTCGGATGGCGCAGGTTTTGGCGCGGATGCAGCTTGTGGCACAGGCGCAACGCGTGGGGTCGACGCAGGTTTTGGTGCGGGTGCGGGTGCGGAAGCTGGTGCGGGCGCACCGTTAGCCTCCGCGGGCGGCTGTGCAGCGGTCCGTTCCCCACGAGTATTCTGCAACAACAGCTGCACGTTCTTCTCAAGTGCCTCTACCCTGCTAGCCAACGCGTCGCTTGTTTTCGACGACGCGGGAACAAGCAACTTAGCAAGCCCCACTTTAAGCGTAAGCGCTTCGTTCACCGTTTTTTTCATGTCGCAGGCAATATCACCCCACACGGACAGCATATAGCCAAACTGCAGGGCTCCCACCTGCACAAACTCGTCTGAATAGCAGGCATTTTTCTGCGCAGCATTGCTGGCAGCGTTCACGAAGGCATCCGAAATTAGTTGCGCGCAATCATTCACGAAGCCAAGAAGCGACACTCCTTCCGCTTCAAGCGCGTTCACCAGCTGAAACGCTGTTGGCGCATCGCGCCGTATAAGCGCGCGAACCATCGTAAGCGCGTAGTCGTTGCTGGACATGCCAAGCAGCGTATGAACACACGCGTCGTCTACGGCTCCATTTCCAAAGGAAATTGCCTGCTCAAGCATGGTAAGCGCGTTACGCAGGCCGCCCTTTGCGCGCTGAGCAAGCATATGCAGCGCCGCAGGATTCGCGCGTACGTGTTCACATTCGCACACATACGCAAGTCGCTTTTCGATATCGTCAACCGCAATCGATTTGAAATCGAAACGCTGGCAGCGCGAAATAACCGTTTCGGGAATTTGCTGCACTTCGGTGGTGCACAAAATGAAAATAACGTGCTCAGGAGGCTCTTCGAGCGTTTTGAGCAGCGCATTAAAAGCCGATTTCGACAACATGTGCACTTCGTCGATGATGTAAATGCGATACGAACCGTACACAGGCGCATAATTGATTGTTGCGATAATGTCCTCGCGCGTGGTGTCGACGCCCGTGCGGCTGGCAGCGTCAAGCTCAACCACGTCGGGATGCGTGCCTTGCGCAACGCGCGTGCACTGCTCGCACGTGCCATCAGGCATGCCCTGCGTTGCCCCCGTGCACAAAAGCGCCTTTGCAAGCAGGCGTGCCATGGTGGTTTTTCCCGTTCCGCGTGGGCCTGTGAACAGGTACGCATGGCTTACGCCTCCGCGCGAAAGAGCGTTTACCAGCGCCGACTCTACAATGCTTTGCCCTACAACGTCGCTAAAAACCTGAGGGCGATATTTCGTATAAAGCGACTCTGCCATAGCTGTCCTCCTTACGTCACAAGGCGTTATGCGCCGCCAGCATCGCGGGCGCTTATTGGTTTTTCTTCCTGCGCTGCAAAACGAACTTACGCGCGAGCGCAATACTTGCAGGCAAAAGCGAAATAAGCACAATCACCAGCGCAATAATCTTGAAGTGATGCTGCAAAAACGGAATGGTACCAAAAAAGTATCCTGCAAGCACAAAGGTGCACACCCACAATATGCCACCAACGGCGTTATAAAACGTGAACTTCAGAAAATTCATGTGGCCTGTACCTGCGATAAACGGTGCAAACGTACGGAAAAAAGGCATAAAGCGTGTAATGATGATGGTTATGCCGCCCCAGCGTTCGAAAAACTCGTCAAGCTTTTTAAGGCGCTCGGGTGTAAGCGACTTAATGCGCCCCGAGTCGATAATGCGTGCGCCGAACACGCGCGCGATGCAATAATTCGACGTATTGCCGAGGATTGCAGCGGCGCTAAACACTGCGATGGTTGCGCCCACATGCAAACCCGTGCCGTCGTTTGAGAACACGCCGGTGGCAAAAAGCAAGGAATCGCCTGGTAAGAAAGGGAAAAACACCAAGCCTGTTTCCAGAAATACAATGGCGAATAAAGGCGCATACACCATGAACGGGCCAAGCGCAACAATCCAACCTGCAATCATGGCACGAGGATCGTGCAGAAGTTCTATCAGCCCAGCAAGGACGTTCATGGTTCCTGACCCTTTCATAGTATCAAGCAGTAACTTCAAGCAGGTCGAACGCGCAGCGCAACACCAACGAGCGCGCTCACGAACGATACCCGGCGGCGCACGCGTCACGCGTTCCCGCACGCGTTTCTGCACGCACCCGTCGCACCTTCCACGCGCGTGAACAGCGCAAACGCTCACGAACGGACCACACGCACCCGCACACCCGCGCCCACCACGCTACCAGCAGATATAAAAAAGTATCCTAGGTAGGCAAGGACGCTCGTTAGAGGCTTCTTATGGCTGCTTCCTTCCGGACCTGACCAGGTTCAAAACATAGCGCCGTCCTAGCCCACCTAGGATACTGTATACCGTGTAGTATAGCGCACATTTTACCAAGAGCAGCGTACTATCGGTAAAACTTACGCGGCATTCGCTACATCACCACAACTGTGCGCTACAGCAGTCGCAAGTTTACTTCCTTCAGCTGACGTGGCGTAATAGTACTTGGAGCGCCTGTCATTGGGTCGGATGCGCTTGATGTTTTCGGGAACGCAATGCAATCGCGAATTGAATTTTTGTGCGCAAGCAGCATGCACAAGCGGTCAAGCCCCAGTGCAATGCCGCCATGAGGTGGTGCGCCCAGCTCAAGAGCATGAATAAGGTGTCCAAATTTCTCGTCAATCTGTTCATCGCTTAAACCAAGACGACGCAACACACGGCGTTGCAGCTGCGCATTATGGATACGAATGGTGCCGCCGCCCACTTCAAAGCCATCCATCACCAAGTCGTACGAATAACTGCCGCACGACAGCGGGTCAGTTTCAATTTTGTCGATGTCTTCTTTGCGAATCATCGTAAACGGATGGTGTTCAGCCGCATATTTCTTCTCGTCTTCGTCGTACTTAAACATGGGGAAATTGACCACCCATAACAGCGCGTGACCTTCACGTTTAATGCCAAGCGCGTCAGCCATATGCAAGCGCAACGCCGACAAAACCGCGCACGCGGTTGCAAAGGTATCGGCTGCAAACAAAACCAGGTCGCCCGGCTCTACGCAAAGCGCCTTTTTAAGTGCGCTAAATTCCTCATCCGAGAAGAACTTGATGATAGGGCTTTTTTCAGCGCCATCGCTGGTAAACGCAATCCACGCCATGCCTTTAGCGCCGTTATCTGCAGCAATGCTTGCAAGTTTTTCGATGTCGCCGCGGCTCCAGTCGCCAGCACCTTTTGCGTTAATCGCTTTCACAACGCCGCCCTGCTGCGCAACGCTTGAGAACACTTTGAAGCCGGAATTTTTCACGATTTCGGTAATGTCTACCAGCTCCATACCAAAGCGCACATCAGGACGATCGCAACCGTAGCGCTCCATGGCTTCCTTCCAAGGCATACGCTGCAATGGAAACGCATGCTGCACGTTTACCGCCTGCAAAGTATGCGCCATAACATCTTCCATCATATCCATCACTTCGTCATTTTCGACAAAGCTCATTTCGATATCTACCTGCGTAAACTCGGGTTGTCTGTCGGCGCGCAAGTCTTCGTCACGAAAACAGCGTGCAATTTGGTAGTAGCGCTCGATACCGCCCACCATCAGCATTTGCTTGAATTGCTGCGGACTTTGCGGAAGCGCGTAAAAACGACCTGGATTTGGACGCGATGGAACAACATAGTCGCGCGCACCTTCTGGCGTAGAGTTTGCCAAAATAGGCGTTTCCACTTCCAGAAAATCGCGCTCGTTCAAGGCACTGCGAATTGCTTGGGCAACCTTGTGGCGCAGCAGCAAAGCGCTGAACATTTCCGGGCGGCGCAAGTCAAGATAACGCCACTTCATACGCATAGTTTCGTCGGTTTCAATGCCATCTTCAATAGAGAACGGCGGCGTAACACTTTCGTTTAGCACCGTTACATGATGTGCGAGCACTTCAATTTCACCCGTAGGCATCGAAGGATTGAAGCTCTCTTCACCACGTGAGCGCACGGTGCCTTCAACTTTCAACACGTACTCGCGTCCAAGGTGTTCAGCACACGCAAATTCGTCTTTGGCAATGCACTCAGGGTCGATTACCACCTGCGTGCAGCCATATCGATCGCGCAGATCAACAAAAATAAGACCACCGTGATCTCGATTATGCCACGCCCAACCACAAAGCGTAACGTCTTTGTCGATGTCGCTTGAGCGCAGTTGTCCGCATGTAGCTGTATGCATGCAATATTCGTTTGCAAAGTCGGTCATTTGGCTTTAACTCCTTGTACGATTGCCAATGTATTGTACGCACGAACGGTACGCACGAACGCAAAACGGTTCGTGTAAATGCACACGCGCAAAACGCCTGATGAAGCATCAAAACGCGCCGTAATAGCTGATGGCACGCCACAACGGCTGAAAGCGCTTCACGCATGGTGCACGGATGCGTGTTCACAAGTTTCTTATTGTAAAGCACTGCGCATCGCTTGCGCGCCTTGTTTAGAATATTCCTAAAAAAGTGCAGAAAGATACGAAGCAAGCGCCGACGCATTATGGGCAACGCAGTGCTCTTCATGCTGGAGCATGTCTTTTACCAGCACTTCCCCACGTGCAAATTCGTTTTCGCCATACACGATAACTACGCGCGCTGCCAGTTTATTTGCCAGCTTTAACTGCGACTTCAAGCTTTTAGCGTCATGCGCAAACTCGCACGCAAAACCCTTGGAGCGCAGCTGTTCGCACATCGTAAACGCGTCGTTGAACAGGCACGAATCGGCAAGCGCGAAGAACACTTGGCACGAAGGCTGCACGCACGGCGCCACGCCTGCCGCTTCAAGAGCCAGCTTGCAGCGCTCGTAGCCAAGCGCAAAACCAAAGCCCGGCGTTGGATGTCCGCCCACTTCTTCAACCAATTTATCGTAGCGACCGCCGCCGCCTAACGCATTTTGCGCGCTGTTTGAATCGGTTGCTTGAATTTCAAACACGGTGCGCGTGTAATAGTCAAGGCCGCGCACCAAAGACGTGTCAAGTTCATAGGAAATACCTGCGCTATCAAGCAGCGTTTGCACCGTTTGATGATGCGTTGCGCACGCGGAGCACAAAGCGTCCGACAAGCGCGGAGCATTGCGCATAACCGCTGCACACTGCTCGTTTTTGCAATCGAAGGCGCGCAGAGGGTTCAGATGTAAGCGGTGCTGGCACTCGTCGCACAGTTCATGTATATGCGCGTTCATGTAGGAAAGCAGCTGCTGGCGATACGCGGGGCGACATTCATCACAGCCAAGCGAGTTCAAGAAGAGTTTCATCGACGTTTCGGGAATGCCCAGCGCGCTAAAGAAACGCATAAGCATACAGATGCCTTCCGCATCGATAGAAGGGCTGCTGGGGCCGATGCACTCGACTCCTATCTGGTTAAACTCGCGCAAGCGGCCTTTTTGAGGACGCTCGGCACGAAACATTGAGCCAGCATACATAAGTTTCACGCCAGCCGACTGAGGAGGCACCAAATTGTGCTCTACAACAGCACGAACAACGCCTGCCGTGCCCTCGGGACGCAACGCCAGCTTGCTTTTTGAGCGAATTTCCTCACGCGCAAGCAATTTCTGCATGTTTTCGCCTGAAAGCGCGCTGAACATTTCCTTAGACACAACGTCGCTTGATTGCCCAATACCGCGTACGAACAGGTCTTGCACTTCAAGATGAGGAGTGATGATGCTGCGGTACCCGTAGCGCGAAAAAATATCATGCGCTAACGCAACAAACTGCCGATAAAATTCAGCATCATCGGGAAGCATATCTTGAAAACCTGCTGGTAGAGTGATTGCCATAGCTATCCTTTTCTGTACAAGCGGCGCGCTTACACGTTGTCGTCGCCGTTTTCGTCGCCATTTTCGGCGCCATTTTCGGCGCCATTTTCGGCACCGTTGTCGTCGCCGTTTTCGTTGCTTGAAGCGTTGTTGGTGTTGTTGGTGGTGCCAGAGGCATCGCGTTCCCCCGCACTGTTGCGTTCACCTGCGGCTTTGCGTTCCCACGCACTGCCACATTCCCCAGCGTGCACGGTTTCCAAACACGAATTGCAAACGCTCGTTAGTATACTATCACCTGAGTAGTCCAGATAGTCCTGCAAAACGTCATGAGCTACAAGCAACAAATTTTGTTCACATGCCGCCTGCGCGCCGCGCAAAAACGCATCAAGGACCTGCTGATTTACCGCTAAGGGAATGCGATGGCTCACCAACAAGTCGTCGGTATACACCTGCGAAAAACGCGCAATGTGAGCGCCTATCGACGCGCGCAGCGTAGGCTGAAGTGCAAGCGTGGAATAGTCGACGTTAAACTCCAGCGCTTTCTTGTAACAAATGGCGCTAAGCTCGTCGTTTCCTTTATGCGCATAGGCGCACGCAAGCACATAGTAACACGTTCCCACAAGCGAAGGCTTCCACGCAAAGTGAAGCGCGCGGTGCAGCGTGTCGATAGCATCGTCGCATTTGTCGTAACGAAGCATGCAAAGCGCCACGCTGATATAACTGTCAGCATGAAACGGAGCCAGCTTTAATGCGTACTGCATGAGCACGGTAATTACCTTGTACGACATGCGCGAATCAGAAGGAACGTCGCGGGGAATGCGGGTTGCGCACGTGATCATTTCCAGGAAACACGCGTGCAATTCGCGAGGAGCAGGCACAACGCGATACCTGTTGTCGCAGGCACCAAGCGCAGGCTGGTCGGTGAACAGGCGTTGCGCGTGAGCCAAATTGTACAGCAGGCGTTCGCTGTACGAGTAAAACACTTTGTAGCAGTAGTCGTTGTGGTAATCGAGCATAAACGTTGCCTGCGGATTATTGCGAACGCGGCGCAGCAACAACTGATACGCGTCAGCCGGGTGCTGCGCACTTAACGCGTGCGCTTCGCGATACGCTGCGCGAAACGGTTGCGCGCCATCCAACTGCTCGTGCAGCACGTCCAAGGGAACGTATGTGAGCGTATCATCGCGAACCAAGCGCTCCATCAGGCTTTTTAGCACACTTGCCGCCATAGAGCGTTTCAGCGAATCGTGCGCGTATTTCTGTTCATACGCAGCGGACAACGTGCGTATAGAGGCGATAAGCTGGCGAAGCGGGCGGCGGTGCGTAATGGCGTCGCATATTAAGGCGATGTGCGCATTGTTGATAAGGCGAAAGTTGATATCAAGGTCGCTCGCGTACGTGGCACCAAGTGCCTCGCGGGCGAACGCAGGCAGCGGGGCTGGTGCTGATTCGGGCGTGTTCGCAGGTGCGGGAGTGGGTGCGGGTGCGGACACGGAGGCAGGAACGTCGTCTGCGTGCGCAGGTGCGGGAACGGCGCTTGCGGATGCGGATGCGGGAATGTCGCTTTCGGACGCGGGTGCGGGAACGTCGCTTTCGGCAGCGTACGCAGAAACGTCGCTTTCAAGCACATCTTCACTTTCAGCAAGCACATCGCTTGAAGGCGCACAATGTACGGCATGTTCCTGAGCTTTGAAATAAGGCGCAAACGCGGCAAAAAGCCATTGCGGATCAGAGTAAACGGCACTGTAAGCGCGTGTTGAACTAAATTCAGTGCGCGCAAACGTGTACTCAAACCATGGATCATCGGAAAATTCTTCGTGCGTTTCGCCGTTCGTAAAAAGAACGTCCCAACGCTTTTTATACGCGTGCACGTGAACGCGCTGCAACAGCGGGCACGCCGAAAACGCGCGGGCGGCAAAGCTAAGGCCCAGCAAGCGAGCCAAACGCTGAGCCATTATCTGCACGCCTGCGTCGCTGCTTGTACGAATGGTGGGCGTGGTGGTTGCGGTGTTGGTGTTGGTGCTTGCACTGGCATTGAGCGCAGTATCGCTAGAGTTTGCATTTTCCCAGGTTGAAGCATCAAAATTAGCACCCACCCTAAGAGTGTCAGCGGCATCGCACACGGCGTTGGCGGTGTTGTTAGCAGCATTGTCAGCGACGTACACCAAGCTGGCAGCGCGAGAAGTGCTGGCGCTGGCAATGTTGGAAGCATCCGCGTTACTATTGCCGGCTGTACGTTCGGTTGCAGGCGAAGCGCTTCTTGCAAAAGACGCTGATGGCGCGGCATATTCAGACAGTGTATCAAGCCAGGGAGCCATCATCGATTCATCAAGCGCGATGTAGTAAAAATCTACATCATGAAAGCTGTTGTCGCACTTAAAATAACTGAAATAGCGAAAGACGCTTGGCAGTGTTGCCATAGCATGAGCCAAACGACGACGCACGTTCCACGCGCTGCTGGCTGCATCGTTATGTGCGCCGCCCGCGCCGCTTCTTGCGTTGCTTGCAGCAAAGCTCAGTACGCCACTTCCAGCTCCTGTTTCCGCGCCACTTCCTGCGCCTGTTTCTGCATCGCTAGCAAACACTCCATCTGCCCCATCAGCAGCAAACTTAAGGCGTTCTTGCGTATGACGTGCATGAACGTTCGCGCGCGCACGCAAAAACAGCGAGCGATTCACCACCGAATACGGGTTAATTGAGCGCACCAGCGCCTGAATTTGATCGATCGGGCTTACATCAAAATCTGCGCCATCACAAAAGCGCGCCTCGTTTGATGGTTTAACGGGCTTTAAATCCCATGCAACGCTGTACAACACACCGCGCGCCGCGTGCTGAAATTCCTGCTGGTTGAACAGCACCAATGTATCGCCAAAACGCCTGACAAGCGCGCCAAACGCGTTCAAAACACTTTCTATTTCAAGCATATCGCGCGGCTTAAGCAACGCATCGTAGGCGTGATCGTTCGCAGGACGAATACTAAATTTGTACGGTATATAGCCGTCGTGCTGAATAAAATATTCGCCCAGCAACGAGGGAAAATACAGCCACCGCGCACGCGTCTTTTCCAAATGCGAACGCAGCCACGCATACGCAGGCGCCAAGCTAAGCGCAGTATCGTAGCGCGGCATGTAAAGGACGCTTAACACGCGCACGAAACTTTCTTGAAAATCCTCAACCAGAGCCTTGCACAGCGTAGAAGGCAAGGTATACGCAGGTAAACACCCCGAAACGCGCGGGCGCTGCACGAACAAAACGTACGCGTATGCCAAGCATGACGGCATAGGCAAATCGCGCAGCTGCGTGTGTGCTTTGAGCAGGGAATACGTGCACGTAAACGCATGGTTGGTGCAGCTGAACAGCGCTACTTCGCACAAGGTTTTCGTGAACGGATTGCGCACGAACAAGCGTCCTGACGTGGACGCGGAGTGCTGGTTCAGGTTGGCAGTATGCGCAGCATCCGCAAGCGGCGCCTTCGAAGAATTGAACGCAGCCGTGTAGGCGTACAAGCCTTCATCTTCAAAGCGAGCTTCAGAACACAGCGCTTCAAACACGTCGCTGCTGTCAAATTCACCAGCGCATACGCACCTGTCCTGATGCGCATAAAATGCCTTGTCACACCACGAAGCTGCCGTTGCAACAATGTTTTCAAGCGTATCGGTTGTGCCGCGTGCAAACACATGAGGAACGCGTTTGTGCTCGTCGGGGCGCGCCGCAATATCAAATTCGGAACTGCGCGCAAGCAGCGTTGCTTCGCGCAACTCGTGTTGAAGATCGCGCATCAACGCGCGCGGGACCATGTTCTCCTGATAGAAATTCGCGTCTTTTTGCTGGTGCTGCTGAGCTAAATCACGCTGTTGAGCATAGGAAATGTGCTGCGGAATGGACGCTCCAAGCAAGAGAGGCTTCAGCGTTGGAGTGCGTGGCGATGTGCCGGCATGACCGTCCAAGCTGACTTGTTCCTTACCGGCATGACCGTCCAAGCTGGTTTGTTCCTTGCTCGCTTGACCCTTGCTGGCTTGATAGGTGGTGTTATGATTCTCAAACTGCTGCGCAGCAATGTCTTCAAACGACGCTTGCGTAAGGCACATATCCCATTCATCCGGCAGTTCGTAGATGAAGCTGCGGCACGTATACGCATAGCCTGAACAGGTAATATACGCCAACACAAACAGCGCGTCATTGCGAATACGACCCACGTACCAGCCCTTTTGTGCAGGAGCTGGCAGCGCGCCTTCAGGAGAAAACCATACCAGTTCGCCCGAAAAATTATCCGCCGCATCATTGGCGTTTTCTTCACTCTGACCAGGAATAACGAAATCATCTGCCAGCGCGGCGCCTTCCAAAGCTGGCAAACGCTGACCACACTGAGCAATAAGCTTTGCAAAAGCCGCACTAAGAGTATATGAACCGTCTGCATTTCTTTCATCAAAGCGAAGGCGCATAGCTTATTCCTTTGCGCTATGCATGCCGTTTACCTGCGCTTGCGTTTTTTCAATGCCGTTTTCGATAAGCGAAAACACAGCCTGACACGCTACGCATACCGCTTCGTTAAACGCATCAAGCTCAGATGCGCGCGGGCGCGCAAGCACGTAGTTCGCAACGGGCATACCCGCAGGTGGACGTCCAATTCCAACGCGAACGCGCAAGTAGTCGCGTGTGCCAAGCGCATCGATAATCGAGCGCAAGCCGTTGTGTCCTGCATGGCCGCCGCCACATTTTACGCGCACATCACCAGCCGGTATGTCAAGTTCATCGTGCACAACAATCAAATGATCAGGCTTGATGCCGAATTGCTGCAACACATGTTTTGTGGGGCCGCCCGAGGTGTTCATATAGCTTTGCGGCATAGCAAGCACCAAAGGAACGTCGTTGTAGCGCGCTTCAGCAAGCAACGAGCCAGCCTGCGTTTTCCAATATGAAACGCGAAGCGCTTCAGCAAGCCTTTGAATGGTGCAAAACCCTGCGTTGTGGCGTGTGTTCGCGTATTCATCGCCCGGATTTCCCAAACCAACGATAGCAAAGGTAGACGCGTTTTTCTTCATACGATCCTGCGTGCTCACGAGTATTACCTGTTAAAGCGCAAAATCGGGGTCGAACAGCTCGGATACTGAACCGTTGTTGTACACGTTAGAAATGGCGCGCGCAAACAAAGGTGCAACGCTGATAACTTTTATTTTGCCTGTTTGATAGCTAAGCGGAACGGGAATGGTGTCGCATACGACCACTTCACGCACGTCTAAATTCGCCATACGCTCGAGTCCTGGACCCGAGAAAACAGGATGCGTCGCGCACACGTACACATCTTCTGCACCGCGCGTGTGCAAGGTATCAACCGCTGCAACAACCGAACCGCCGGTGTCGATCATGTCGTCGTTCAAGATGCATATTTTGCCTGCTACATCACCAATAAGCGCCGTAATTTCAGCTTTGTTGTGCCCAGGGCGCCCTTTGTGCATAATTGCAAGATCGGCGTCAAGCATGTCAGAGAGCTTTTTGGCGGCTTTCGCGCGTCCAACATCGGGGCTGACCACGCATAACTTGCTTTGGTCAAGCTCTTTCGACTTGAAATAATCGCACATAATGGCAAGGGCGGTAAGGTGATCAACAGGAATATTGAAGAAGCCCTGAATTTGACCTTGGTGCAAATCGATGCTCATCACGCGGTTCACGCCCGCCGTTTCCAGCAAGTTCGCAACCAATTTCGCGGTAATAGGCTCGCGAGCTGAGGCTTTCCTGTCTTGGCGCGCATAGCCGTAGTGCGTGATAACAGCCGTAATGGTGCGCGCAGATGCCCGCTTGGCAGCATCGACCATAATAAGCGTTTCCATCAGCGCGTCGTTTACGCTTGCGCCAGCTATCGACTGCACGATGAACACGTCAGCGCCGCGTACACTTTGCAAATAACGCGCGTAAATTTCGCCGTTAGCAAATTTTTCGAGCTTCACATTTCCTAGCGTAATACCCAAATTTTGCGCAATATCTTCAGCGAGTTTCGGATTGGTTGATCCGGAAAATACCGCGATACTTTTTTGCATTTCGGTCATAGAATGCTCTTCCTTTCGAGTTTACACACTGTTTACCTGCTGGTAGAACTGCATTGCGCGCGAAACCGCATTACTGGCGAAACGAGCCGTCCGCAAGAAACGACGCGCACTCGCAAGAACTGCCTTCCAACAAGAACCGCCGCCGCAAAGCTCCGCCCGCGCGCAAGAACCGCAGCCGCCCAGCTAGCTTTTGTGACGATGCTTCAACGCGCCCTTTTCGAACTCCACTTGACGCGCCCGCGCAAGCGCAAGTGCATCAGGCGAAACGTCCGCAGTAATCGTTGAGCCTGCTCCAATAAGCGACCCTGCGCCAAGCGTTACCGGCGCAACCATCATCGTGTCGGAACCAACAAACACATTATCCTCAATAGTTGTAGGATATTTGTGCACTCCATCATAATTACAAGTTATGCTCCCAGCGCCAATATTCACGTGTTCGCCAACGCTTGCATCGCCCAAATAGCTTAGGTGCGGCACTTTTGAAAACTTGCCAACCGTGGTGTGCTTAATCTCAACGCACGTGCCCACTTTTGCGCCATAACACACCGTACAACCTGGGCGAATGTATGCACGCGGTCCAATTGACGCCTTGTCGTGAATAGCGCTTTCATACGCAATCGTTTCCTCAACGGAGCAATTTTCGCCAACGTGCACGTCAACAAGACGCGTATGGGGCCCGATAACACTTCCCTGCTTTACAACACACGACCCATACAGCATCGTTTGTGGCAGAATTTCGACATCGTTTTCAAGCTCAACATCGGGGCCTATCCACGCTTGCGTGGGGTCGGTGAACGTAACGCCCGCATCCATATGCCGCGCATTGATGCGCTGCTGAGCAAGGCGCGTAACGTGCGCCAGCTGTGAGCGCGAATTGATACCCGAACACTGGGCGGCATCGGTGCACGGCACTTCAACCATGGCTTGATGCTGCTGATAAGCGCGCGCAACGCAGTCGGTAAGATACCACTCCCCCTGCGCATTATCGCAGGTAAGGCCCTGTAATGTTTCACGCAACCACGCTGTGTTAAAGCAGTAAAACCCAGCATTGCAGCACGTAATTGCGCGCTGGTCGTCCGTAGCGTCTTTTTCTTCAACAATACCACACGCACACGCGTTACCATCGTGAAGAACGCGTCCGTATCCGTAGGGGTTTTCGCAGTTCATCGTAAGAAACGACCCCACCGTATTGCCGCTTTGCGCCGCGTGAACAAGCTGCAACAAGGTGCTTGCTTCAATAAGCGGACAGTCGCCCGAAAGCACAAGCACATACGGCGCGTCAAGGGATGCAATTCCGCACGAAACCGCATTGGCAGTACCAAGGCGTTCTTCCTGAATAGCGCACTGTGAGTAGCGCTCTACCAGGGGAATTACCTGCTCGCGAAGGTGTCCAACCACCGTGACGATGCTTGAAATGTGCGCCTTGCGAGCGGCGTCGATAACCCAAGCAACAAGCGGCTTTCCCAGCACTTCATGCGCCACTTTTGGCTTGCGCGACTTCATGCGCGTGCCCGCTCCTGCAGCTAGAATAACCGCTGCAACGTCGGTGTTGTTTTCGCTGGTAACGCGGGCGGTGGCATCAAATTCAGCGCAACCATCGGCACGTGATGAACCGTTTGGCGCAGTGTTGGTATGGTCAGAAACTGAAGCTTGCAAGCTTTGCGTCATCTTTTCTCCTTTATGCACGATTATGCACGAGCTGTCAGAAGATATTATAACGCGCTCGCACAGGCGTACCTATGCACGATGTTGTAATTCAAGATATCTACCGCAGCGAGGCCGCGCACACGTATGTGCACGTATGCAACGAAACAGCACGCGCGTTTGCGCACACGCAGCGCTTAATCTTTTTGCTTAATAAGACCGTAGCCGCCATTTTCGCGACGATACAACACGCAGCTCACATTGGTGTCGCGATCGGTATAGACGAAAAAGTCGTGGCCCAATAAATCGATCTGGATAAGCGCTTCTTGCTCGGTAAGAGGCGGAAATTCCATCTCTTTGACGCGCACAACGGCTTCTTCGTCGCCTTCAAGTTCTTCCATCAATTTATCGGGGTCGAAAGGCGCCGTAGGCAGATTCTTAAGCGACGACACTTCGCCTTTTGTGGACGGGCGGAACTTGCGCTCAACCACGCGCGTTTTGAATTTACGCAGCTGGCGAAGCACTTTTGCGGCAGCAACATCGATAGCAGCGTACATGTCTTCTTCGATTTCTTCAACGCGAATAATGTGTCCGTGCGTGCGCAACGTTACTTCGCATTTACATTTATTAGCAATAGCTGGGTTTTTCTCGATGCTTAACACAACATCGGCAGACAGAGGATGAATGTCCATAACTTTCATTGAGTTGCCAACTTTTTCTTCTGCGTATGCGCGCATCGCATCAGAAACCGTTAATTTGCGGCCTGTAATGGTAATGTCCATGCCGATCACCTCTCTACTAACGTAAGATTGCCTTTGGATAAAACTCCATTCAACACGCGTATCAGCACAAACGTGCGTGCTCACACGCGTTGTCTACAGAAACGCACGCGGATAGGCGCGGGCAGTTCCGTAGAATTTTCTTACTCATAGCATAACGCATAACGCGCCACTTGTACGCGAGCTTATTTTTTAGATACACCCCACGGCGTGGACGGTAGAACGCCTGATGAATGAAGGGAAGCGTAGGTGTCTTTCAGCGCATAAAGGCTGCCAAAAAATATTACGGGAACACCTTGTGCCGCAGCGCTGTTTTCGACAATGGCAATGGCGTCATCGTACGAGTGCGCTTCGCATACCGATAACGTGGCGTTGCACTCGTGCGCTTTGCGCGAAACGCAGGTGCAGGCGTCGTGTGCTGAAAGCGCGCGCGGGCTGGGCGGGGTTACGCATACCCACAAGCACGCATAATCGAGAAGCGCGTCTATCATTGCTTCATAGTTTTTATCGGCAAGCACGCTCATCACAAACACGCACTTGGTATGGGGAAACACTCGGTCGATTGACTGCGCTAACGCGCGCGCACCTTGGGGATTGTGACCTCCGTCGCACACAACGCAGCGCCAATCATTGCAGGTAGAACGCACGTCGAAGCGACCAAGCCAACGCGCAGACGCAATGCCTTCATGCAGCGCTGTTTGCGGTATCGTAAAACCGCGCGAGCGCAACACGCGCGCCGCTTCAAGCGCAAGCACGGCGTTATAGGGCTGATACGAGCCCAAAAGATGCGTGTGGTACGCTTCGCCTTGGTAGGAAAAACGCTGCGTGACGTTCTCGTACGGAACGGATGGCGCAGATGCGGAAATGGGTGGCTGCGGCGTTTCAGACGCCAACACCGAATCGGGCGTGGGTTCTTCTTCCTTGGGCGCCACAGACGGCTCCGCAATCCCCAGGCACTGCACCTGCTCAAACGAGGGCATGAAAAGCGTGGCATGATGCTTATGGCACGCATCTTGAAACACCTTGTTCACGCTGGCGTTCGTATCGTTCCATGCAACAACGCGCCCGCCGTCTTTGATGATGCCCGCTTTTTCGTGGGCAATTTCTTCGCACGTCGAGCCTAAAAACGCCATGTGATCGAGGCCAATGCGCGTTATAACAGCCACGTCAGGTGCGGAAATGACATTCGTTGAGTCAAGGCGCCCGCCAAGGCCCACTTCAAGCACCACAATATCGCAGCGCTCTTGCGCAAAATACAATAACGCAGCTGCGGTTATAAGCTCAAACTCAGTAGGATGTTCATTGCATTCTTGCTGCACACGCAGCGCTGCATCGCGCACACGCAGCCCCACGTCGTGCAGCGCATCACGCGCAATAGGCGTGTCATTTACGCGGATGCGTTCTTCAAAGTTGATGATATACGGGCTGGTGAACAAACCTGTTTTATAGCCAGCACTGCATAAAATAGAATGAATGTATGCAGCTGTCGAGCCTTTTCCATTCGTGCCTGCAATATGCACAAAACGAAGCTGCTGCTGCGGGTTTCCTAAAAGCTGCATCAGGCGGCGAATGCGCGTAAGACCCAAGCTAATGGTAAGCAAACGCGGTTGCGTCATATACGCGATGGGGTCGAACGCAGCATCGGCCTTTGACAGGCGCGGTTCAGTTTGCGCGCTTTGACGAGGCGCGTTATGTTCAGAGTTGGTAAAGGTATTCACAATGCAATTCTTTCACACGCTTTTACACAAGGCACACGCTAGGTAAAAATGCGATACGCGCGCTTGGAAAAGCCAATAAGTAACTCGTAGGGAATGGTGTTAAGAATTTTGGTGTGCTCATGCAGCGCAATGGAGCCTTCCCCTTGCGTGCCGATAATCACCACTTCGTCGCCTACCTGCGGTTCAAGGCGCATGCGCGATGCAAACGAGCGCATATTTACTTCAAACATGCACTGATCCATGCAAATATTTCCCACTTGCGCAACGCGTTTACCGTTAAGCAGAAAATCAATTTTGCCTGATAGTGCGCGTACAAGGCCATCGGCATAGCCAAAGGGAATCGTGCAAATTTTCACGCTGCCAGGCGATCGATAGTTGAAGCCGTAACTGACGCCTTCGCTCATAGGAACCGTTTTAACAGCCGTAATGCGCGCATGCACCGACATCACGGGCTTGAGGTTTGCGTACTCGTACGCTTGCGGAAACGGCGCGTGCCCATACATGCCAATACCCCATCGCACCATGTGATAGTGCACTTTTGGGAAGCGAAGCGCGGCTGCAGAATTTGCCGCATGCACAATGCCCGGGTCAATTCCCATTTGAAACACATGCGCCAGCGCTTCTTCAAAACGGCGCACTTGAATTTCGAAGTCAAACACTTCCGGCTCGTCTGCTGTTGCAAAATGCGTAAAAATGCCTTCCAGTTTCAGCGCGCGATGAAAATTAACCTGCATCAAAAACGCGCCCACTTCATCGTAGCGCACGCCAATGCGGTTCATCCCGCTGTTCACAGCCAGGTGATACGGCGCTTCTACACCGTGCGCATCGGCACATTCGCCGTACGCAAGCGCAAACGGCACTTCATAAATTGACGGAATGATATGGTAAGCCAGTAACAATTCGATGGCGCTTGTGGGCGGCTGCGACAGCATCAGAATAGGGGCGCTAATATGCGCGTCGCGCAGCTGAATTCCCTCTTCAACCGTAGCAACGGCCAGAAAACTTGCACCCGCTTTCAGTGCTTCGCGCGCTACTTCCACCGCGCCGTGACCATAGGCGTCTGCCTTTACGACAGCTAAAATATGCACGTTCGAATTAACGCGTTTGCGCACTTCACGCACATTATTGCGCAGCGCTGACAAATCGATTTCAATCCACGCATGGCGACGCTTTGTGCCCGTAAGCTCGGCAAGCTCACGCTCGGAAAAAGCGGCCGTTGGATACACATCGGCACCCCGCGCATAGCTGCCAAGCGGCGCTGGAAACGTAAGGTGCTGGGCGGCGCTAAACGCATAGTCAGACGCAGATGGCGCGTACGATTGCTGCGATGACGTGCCCATATACGAGCGCGACGCAAACGCATTGCGCGGGCTACGGGGCATTCCCGTGAAGCCATTTGGAAGCTCTGTCATAGTGTATCCTTCAGTCGATAAAGATAAAGTGTACGAAACGAAACGCGCTATTTGTGACCTTCACCTGCGGTCATCTTAACCGCATGGGGAATTACCGCAACGAGCGCTTCCCAATTTTCGCGCGCTGCTTTCTCGCTTCCTGGCAAATTTACAACCAAACTGGAATTGCGCTGCATGCACACGGCACGCGAAAGCGCTGCAAAAGGCGTGATGGTAAGGCTATGCGCGCGCATCATCTCGGCAATACCGGGAACGTTGCGCTGACACACTGCCTGCGTGGCTTCCGGCGTTACATCGCGCATCGACAAGCCACTACCGCCGCAGGTCAAAATGACGTCAGCGTGCAGCGTGTCGGCAGCGTGCACGATAGCTGCAGAAATGTCGCTGACTTCATCTTTTACTACCACGTGCGACAAAACGCTCCACCCTTCGTGCGCAATAAGCTTCTCAAGTGCATCCCCTGCGCTATCCTCGGCACGCGAGCGCGTATCGGATGCGGTAATTACGCAAAAGCTAATAGGTTTAGTCATGGATAATCCTCTCCCAACAGGCGCTTAAAACACGCTGTCTTCGCTTACGCCCAGCAAGATACATTTCACTTTGTCACCTGCGTGTTTTGATTCAAGGCCTTCGGGTATCGTTGCTAAGCAATTCGAACACTGAATAACGCCGAACAAACCTGAACTTTGGTTTTGAGCAGGCGATACATAATAACTATCGCCCTCACGACGCACACGGGCACGCAAGTAAATGCGCCGCGGATCGCGCTTTTTAACGTCAACGTCTAAGTGCGCCCACACAAAGCCGCGCTCAAGGCACGTATATCCTTGCATTTTGCGCAAGGTCGGGCGCACAAACATTTCAAACGACACATACGCAGCTGCGGGATTTCCCGGCAAACCGAACACCGGCACGTCATGTACCAGCCCAAAGGCAACCGCTTTTCCAGGACGCATATTGACGGTTGTCATCATAAGCGTTCCCAAACTATCTATGGCAGGCTTAATGAAATCGAAATCGCCATTCGACGCGCCACCGCTGGTTACAACCACATCATAACAGCTGGTGCAGTACTCAATCTCTTTTTTCAAATCGTCAAGTGAATCGTGCACAATCGGGCGAATATCTGCCACAGCACCTGCTTCAAGCGCACTCGCTGAAAGCGCGTAGGCGTTTGAGTTGCGAATTTGCGCGCGCGTGGGCGTGCTTGCAATATCAACCAACTCAGATCCAATGGAAATAATAGCTACGCGCGGCTTTTTGTGAACGCGCACCGATGACACACCGCAACTTGCTAAAAATCCCAAGCCAGCAGGGTTTACTATCTCTGAGGTAGACATCACAATATCGCCCTGTTTTGCTTCTTCGCCCGCTTCACGAATGTTGGAGCGCAACGCTGTTGGAGCGCTAAAAACCGCACGGGTGCCTGGCTGCGCGGTGCCCGCATCAGCCTTCACAATTTCAAACTTCACAACGCTATCAGCGCCTTGAGGCAACGGCGCACCTGTCATAATGCGTACGCACTGTCCTGCTTGCACTTCGCCATCAAACCAGTCACCTGCTGCCAGTTCGCCTAAAACACACAAACTAACGGGGTGTTCGCTGCTTGCGTGCGCAATGTCGGCGCAGCGCAGCGCATAGCCATCCATCGCGCTATGAGCAAACGGAGCAACATCGCAGGTACTAAGCACTTTTTCAGCAACGGGTCTGCCAAGCGCTTCAATCAACGAACACGTCTCTACCTCGGTTGGCTGCGCTTCCGCTAAAACGAGGCTTTTTGCTTCCTCGGGAGAAATCATTTCACGCATAGTTCACGCACCTTCTTCACGCCCCTTCACGCGCCTTCACGCGCCTTCACGCTTTCTTTGTTCATGAAATTACTTGCCGTACGTGCTGAAATCGGGCATTGGCACCGAAAATGCACGGTTGGCGGCATAGCTTGCTGCCGATGCAAGTTCCTCTTCAATTTTAAGCAAACGATTGTATTTCGCAACTCTATCGCTTCGACACGGCGCGCCCGTCTTAATTTGTCCACATCGCAGCGCAACCGATAAATCAGCAATGGTTGTGTCTTCAGTCTCACCTGAACGATGGCTCATAATGCACGCATAACCAGCCTTTTTAGCCAGGTAAATAGCATCAAGCGCCTCGCTGAGCGTTCCAATTTGATTCACTTTAATAAGCACGGCATTCGCGCAGCCCAGCTGGATACCCTTTTCAATACGTTGAGGATTAGTTACGAATAAATCGTCGCCCACCAGCTGCACACGCGTGCCAATTCTATCAGTAAGCTGCTTCCAGCCGTCCCAATCTTCTTCCGCCATGCCATCTTCAATAGAAATAATCGGGTAGCGCGAAACTAAGTCTTCCCAATAATCGACCATCTCGCGCGAGGTTAGGCTGCGGTTTTCGCCCGCAAGCACATAGCGTTGCGTTTTCGCGTCGTAAAACTCACTTGACGCGGGGTCAAGCGCAAACACGATGTCGCTCCCTACCTTGTAACCAGCCTCTTTACAGGCTTGTGTAATGTAGATAAGCGGCTCTTCGTTAGTAGTAAAGTTCGGAGCAAAACCGCCTTCGTCGCCAACGCCACTGCTGAAATGCTGCTTGTGCAACACGCGCGCAAGACTGTGATAAATTTCGGAACACCAACGCAGCGCCTCGGCAAAACTAGGGGCGCCAACAGGCATAATCATGTATTCTTGAAAGTCGACCGTGTTGTCGGCGTGCATGCCGCCATTCAAAATGTTCATCATCGGACACGGCAACAAATTTGCGCCAAGGCCGCCAACATAGCGATACAGCGGCATATCAAGGCTGGTTGCTTGCGCACGCGCAACAGCAAGCGACGTTCCCAGCAAAGCATTGGCGCCTAAACGCGATTTGTTGGGCGTGCCATCAAGCGCGCAGAGTTCGTCATCGATAAGGCGCTGCTGAGAGGCATCGTATCCGCACGAAAGCGTGGCGTCAATTTCGTTGATGACGTTGTCAACAGCCTGCAAAACGCCCTTGCCACCGTAGCGCTTTTCATCGCCATCGCGCAGCTCACACGCCTCAAACGAGCCTGTTGATGCGCCTGACGGAACGCACGCACACGCGCGAGAACCATCCGCAAGATTTACTTCCACTTCAAGCGTAGGATTGCCACGCGAATCGAGAATTTCACGCGCGTACACATCGATTATTTCACTCATTGGCGACCTTCTTTCTTGGTATACGTATGGTGTTTGACGTGGTAAAACGTCCTAGCAACACGCAGGTACATGCTTTATACACGCAAAAGTTCATGCACAATGAACATGCAGAATGAATGCAGTTGTATCTTACCATCATCCGCGGGCAGCACGTGCGTGCACGCGCAATTCGTAGCAAGCGATATGCCAAACGGCGCGGTAACGGCTGTGCGCTGGTTGGCAGCGTGAACACAAACGCCGCTACCGCACACACACAAGCGCCACCAACAATGCAACAAGCGCTATCGTTGCCAGCACATCGCTTTTGCAAGCGTGTAGCTTTGAAAGATAAGTGCGCTGGTCATAGGCACAAAATACGCGGGCATCAAGGCTATCAGCAAAGCGATCGGCACGGCGAAACATGCTTACCAACAGCGCGATAAAAGCATTCCCCCACAAGCGCATACGCGAATACACTCCCCGCGCTAACAGCCCGCCGCGCGCATCGAGCGCAGCTTTAATAGACGCACATTCCTCAAAAAGACGCGGCACAAATCCAAGCGCAAAACTAAGCGTGCACGCAAGAGCATCAACGGGAACGTGTGCGCGGCGCAAGGGCGCAAGTACCGAGCGCAGTGCAAGCAGTAATTGTTCACTTGACGTGGTGTAACACACAGCAAGCGACCACAGCACCAGCCCCACCATTCGTGCGGCAATAAGCGTGCTTTCCGCAAGAGCACTCATGGGTGACGCGTTCGTTACAACGCTTGAGAACAGGCATAACACAGGAAGTATCAAAAATGCAAGCGGAGCGAACACGCGCCGCACACGCACGTGCGCGCAAGCTAACATAAGGCTTGGAACTACGACGTATATCAGTATTGCCACCAAGCTTGTAATGCCAAACGCGCACACCGATGCAACAAGCAGCACCAGCAGCTTGCAGCGCGCATCGAAGGCATATACCCACGCTGATGTGGGCGAATATGGCGACCTAGATGAATATGTAAGCGTATCGAGCACCGTAACAGTATAGCGCACATGAAGCGCAGCGTCATAAGCAGCGTTACCGCTTTACCGCTGTATAACTAGGATAACAGCCAGTCAATCAGGTACAAAGATTTAATACCATCGTAGGAATTGATACAACTTCTGTCCATCGACAATACAATTTTTTCGTAGTTGTCGCGAATCATGCGCAGCGGTCGAAGCTCGCGTTTGCGCGTTTCTGGCGAGAGCATACTTTCTGTTACTTGAATATACAGCTTTTCATTTGGTTTTTCTGCAACAAAGTCAATTTCTGTTTCAGCAACTTTCCCGATATAAACACGGTAATCACGCCGAATGAGTTCCAAAAATACAATATTCTCAAGAATATGACCTTGGTCTGCATCACGATAACCCAGAAGCATATTACGAAATCCCATATCAACAATGTAATTCTTGCCTAATGTTTTCAGCAGCTGTTTGCCTTTTACGTCATAGCGCCCCACAGAATAAACAACAAATGCACTGCGCAGCATCGTGATATAGGCGTCTACCGTTTTGCCAGCAATATACTTGTTTTTACCAGCCTGAATATCGCCTTCACCAGACAGGACATTCCCGATGCTATTCGGAGAAGTAATGCTTCCAATATTGGAGCAAAGAAACAGCATGATTTTTTGCAACGTTGTCTGTTGTGCGTTGTTATTTCGCTGAAGAATGTCATGCAGTACAACCGTTGCATAGATACCCTCAAGCGCTTGATTGCTTCGCGTTTCGTTGAACTGGTATTCTCTGAGAATAGGCATACCGCCAAGTTGTAAGTATTTTTGGAATTTTTCCTCTACACTAACAGACGGTGCAAACTCGTAGAACGTTAAAAATTCCTTGAAAGACAAAGGCAACATGCGAATTTCTACATACCTGCCAGAAAGCAGAGTAGAAAATTCCGTAGAAAGCAAATACGCGTTAGACCCCGTAATATAGATATCCACATCAAAATCAAGGCGAAACGACTCGATAGCTTTTTCCCAATGCTCTACCGCTTGAAGTTCATCAAAAATAAGATACGTTTTTCCGCTTTTTGGCATACGTTCAGTAACATAGTCGTAAAAAGCAAGATAGTCAGAAATGGTGCGGTAACGCAGCGACTCAAGGTTCATGTGGATAATGTGAGAGTCGGGCACTCCATGGTCAACAAGGCATTGATGAAACAGCTTAAGCAAAGACGACTTTCCGCACCTGCGGATACCAGTGACAATCTTAACCAAATCAACATCTTTATTCGCCATAAGCTGATTTACATACTCTGGACGATTGATAAGCTGAGCCACGACGCACCTCCTATGATGCATCTCCTTATGTTTCTTTTTATTATACGTGAAAAACGGAAAATGGCAAAGTTTTCGACTTCCACGTTAGAAACTTTGTGAATTATGAAAGTTTTCGACTTCCACGTTAGAAACTCTGTGAATTATGAAAGTTTTCGACTTAAACAGCATAAAACTTCGATGTTTGGGCGCTTCACTGAGAACTTACTGCATAAGGTGAAAGCAAATTTCCTTGACGCCAATAGCTATCAACAGCAACGAACCAAACAAACCAGCCGCTAGGGTGAACGCAAGCGACACACTGCTGGAATTAAGACGGCGCTGCGCAAGGCGTTTTCCCATGTGAGCCAGGTATAAGCCCGCCGATCCTGCAAGCGCGCACACCGCAAGCGTAACAACACCAATAAGCAGCGATGCTTCAAGAATGGCAACTCCCATGCATGAAAAACTAACGCCAATAGCAAGCGCATCGATGCTGGTAGCAAGCGCTAAAATTAGAAGGTTTTGAATGCTCAGCGACAACAAAGCTCCACGATTGTTTTCACTGCCGTACGTGTCGCTGGCGCCATTTCGGTAGGTTTTTATGACATCTTTGAGCGTTTTTACGCCAAGCGCAATAAAAATGATAGCAGCGATGATATGCGAATACCCTTCGATAAATCCGCTTATCTGCAAGCCAAAACACCAACCAATGCACGGCATAAGCATCTGAAACAGCCCGAAAATGCTGGCAACACCAAGCACTTCCCAGCTTAGACGCACGCTATTGGTATGCGACCTCAGCGAGCACACGCTTACTGCCTGGCTAAAACTAACTACAGCAGCGTCCACTGCCAGGCCAATGCCAATGCCTATCAGTTCAAGATATCCCACAGTTACCCCTTATAACACACTATGAAATAATGCTGCACAAAGCAACTCCCGTGTGCTTTGGCGCATGTACTACGGCACAAGCATGCCGTTGCGTTCCTTAAAAAATCCCTCATCAATCATAGCGTTGATGATTGCTTCAACCTGGCCGTCAGGCAAGGCTTCCCGCTTGCGGCTTTTCTCAAAACTGTTCAACTGATATGTTACCTCTTCGCGCGTAATGCCTTCATCTTGCGCAAGCACCAGCTTCAGCACAAAACTGCGCTTCTCTCTGCGCGAACCTTCAAAGGCGCTCTGCCGCGTATAATGAGCGCTTTTACGAGCCGGGTTGTTCGTTTTCTTCAACTGCGCGCCAATATCGAGCAACGCGTAATACCACATGCGAGGATGAGCAGGGCAAACGTCCATAACATAGGGCATAAGCTGCACATCAGTTACGCGCTGTTCATGCGCAAACAGATAATGAATGAACACGCTTCGCACGTTTGTTTCGATGTAACACGCAGGCATATTGTACGCAAACGCACACACGCCTGCTGCCGTAGCGCTTCCAATGCCCGGCAACGCCAACAACGCTTGATAGTCGTGCGGCAAGGAGCCTTGATACTGCAGCGAGCATATATCAGCTGTTTTTTTAAGCGCCAACGCGCGACGGTTGTATCCCAGCCCTTGCCAGGCATTCAGCACGTCAGAGTTTGATGCTGCAGAAAGCGCGTCAAGCGTGGGAAACATTTTCATGAAGCGTTCCCAATACGAAAGAACGCGTTTCACCTGCGTTTGTTGCAGCATCACTTCGGATACAAGAACCGCATACGCGTCGTTCACGTTGCGCCATGGCAAGGGGCGGTACAAGCGTTTCCCCTGGTCGTGAACCATACTGATGAAGTCGGCGCGCGCCATGGAAGCGTGCTCCCAGCAGGCGGTTTGCGCGGGCGCGGGTGTGCGTGAGGGTGCGGGCGGCTGAGGGCGCTTGGTGCGGCGCGGTGATGTGTGCGATGATGCTTGCATAGGCGTTTTACAGCGAAGGCTTGTCACCCGATTCGTCGTCGCGGCTGGTGTTTGTGCTGGTGCTAGGCACGTTTTCCGTAACGGTGTCCGCTGCGTTGCTTTCGCATTGTTCAGCGTTCGCGTGCGTTGCGGAGCTGTCCGCTACCAGGTGCTTTGCGTTCACGTTCATCGCCGATTCAACGCTGCTGATGTCATTGCTAAATTCGCGCATAATGACGCTGCGCATAGCCAGCTGTTCAGGGCAGCCATCTTCAAAACAAAACGACAGTTTCTCGAGTATGTTCAACAGGGAAACGGCATGGATTTTTTGCGTGCGCAGCGAAAAATCGTACGCTTCGCGCAACGCTACGTCGGTTGACAAATACAGCGCTCCCCTGCTGAGACCCTTTGTCAAGCGCGTCAGCAACGCGCAATCAAGATGCCGCAGCGAGTGATGCTTCGATTGCAAATACTCCCAAATAGCGTGGCGTTCGGACGACGAGGGCATATCAATATGCAGCACTTCAAAGGGCTGAACAAGCTCCAGCAGCTCGGGGTCAATGCCCGCAATATTTTCCGCTGTTAAAATGACGCTGGTTTGATCGTTGTGCATAGCGCCTACAATCAGGTTCAACACGTCGCGAAACGCCGATTCCCATGCGTGACGCTCACGCGGATCGCGCGCAAGCATATCGCTTGGATTGGCGTCCCACTGATCGACGTTTTCCAGCACTAAGCAGCCAGAAAAGCTTGACGTAACAAGCATCGATCGCACTTGCAGGCGCGAAAACGTATCGGACGAAAGCGCCAACGCTTGAAAACCTTCCGGCATAAACTGGCTGGAAATGCGCAATGTTGGTTTATCGATTTCGTGAACCAGCGCGTTGACAAGCAAGTCGGCCTCGAAGGGGTCGTTTATCTCAAGCATCAGCGGCTCGCATAAAGGCGCGCGCTTCATGCCGTGAAACGATTGCAGGCGCTTTATAAAAGCGCTGCTTACGCTGCCAGCGGGGTTCACACCGCACGAATGTAAATCATCGATAAGCGAATCGAAACCAACCAGCTTGCCTACCGTGTTTTGATCGGCAAGTATCATGTGCAGCTGATTGTCGTACAGTTCTTCGTCGTGATCGGCACGGCGCGGCTTACGCGGCGGCGCAAACGGCTTAAGGAACGGGGGCTGTAGCTGTGCGCGTGCGGCGGGCGTGGAGCTTGCGGGCGTGTCAGGCGCTGAGCTTGCAGGTGTGGAACGTGTGGCTGCATTGATGGGAAAACGGCGCGAAACAAGACTGTCATCAGGCGATTCGGCATCGGTCCCCGTCAGAACGGGAGCATCAGCATCACTGGAAGCAGGCGTATCGATGCTGGTTGCGGCATTACGCGTATCATCAGCGGCGGCATCGGTGGCCTCAGAGACTGTATCGGTTTCGGCATCAGCGTCGGTTTCGGCGTTGGTATCAGCATCAGCATCGGCATCAGCGTCGTCCATGTTCACGGGAATTTCATCATCGAAATCAAAATCGACATCGTAGCTATCGTCAACATTTACATCAGCGTCAATGTCAGCATCATCCAGCGCGCTACCGCTCTCATCAGCACCGTCAACGCCCTGAGCATGTCCACCAAACAAGTTCGCAGCATTCGTGTTCGGGTGAGGCAAGCGAATAAGCGCTGAGCTGGCTTCATCGCCCATCTGATCAAGCAAATCACTCAGTGAGAAAAGCTGCTGCGAATCGACACCCATCTCCTCAAGCGCATCGGCGGTAAGCATGTGCAAATCCCGCACGTATTGCTTCACAGAAATCGTTGATAAATAGTCGCTGAACTGGTCAAACAAAAATTCAGCCAAACCGCGATTCTTGTGCGCAATAGCGCCATCAAGCGCGCGTTCCATAGCGCTGCGCATGCCAATGCTCTCACGCTGCGATTCACTGCCAAGCTGAAATGCGCACAGCGCAAAATAAGCCGCAAGCGAGGCGTCAGAGGTATCCATGCACGCACGGCGCATAGCTTCAAACGACGCTACATCTCTATGTTCGCTGCTCATGCGTAGTCCTTCTCTCACTCAATCTGCAAGGTTGTACAACACCTACGTGGACTGTTTGCGTTTTGCAACCATCTTGGAACCATCCTACCAACGAAGCACGCTCCATCCTTTTGCTCGCGCGGTTCGAAGAAGCGGCCTATCAGGGCAAACAGCATACGCATAGCGCGCAGCTTGCAAAAGGGGCCGGTCGGAGTGATGGTCGCCATACGCGGCATATAATTCCCAGCCATCTTTACCATACACCCTATCACACAATTCGCGCAACGCGACAAGTTTTTGCTCACCTTCGGTTGCGATGCCGTCAACTTCCGGCAAATACGTGCCGTCGGGCGCGATTTTCATGTGCGTCGAACACTGATACTGCACGGGATGATAATCAAGCACACAGCGCACTAACGGGTCAAACGATGCAGAAATCATTACAATTTCCTTGTTCTGAGCAGACAGACGCTGCATTTCTGCATCCGCTTCACGGCGAAAATGCGGCTCGATATGCGCTGCGTAAAAATCGCGAAAGAACGCGTCAACCTGCTGGGTACTTTTCCCGGCGAACGCGCGAAACACCAGGCCACGCACCCATTCCTCGTTTTGCGGAAGACGCAGCTTGTACGCAACTGCCCAAAGACCGATGCGCAACAGCTCGCTGGTTTTCAGCATTTTGCGCTCGCGCAGGTAGTCAACCAATAGCACAGGCGAATTGCCGTTGATGCTGGTACCATCGAAGTCGAACACGACAACTTGACGCTTAACGGGGCTTTTGACCTGCGAAGTTGCCTGTTCGCTC
>CAMPNZ010000012.1 GCA_946892075.1 uncultured Coriobacteriales bacterium | reverse complement strand
CAGGCTCACGACACCAGCGCGTTTCTGGTTGCGCTGCTTGCGGCGCTGTGCGTTGGCATAACAGCTTACTTCAAGCGCTCCATTGTGCTGTGCGCGGTGGTAGGGCTGGTTGCGTATATCCTGTTCTCGTGGGCGGCAAACGAAATTTTGTGCGTCTTGTGCATAAATGCGTGACGTCAAAAAAAGTACTTGCATCATACGTTACAAGGCAATATACTATCGTAATGCGTGTTTTAGAGAGTATACACGAAAACAAAAGACATACAGAAGGAAATATACTATGGATATCATTCGCGCCATTGAACAGCAACAATTTAAGACCGATGTTCCTGATTTCCATGTGGGCGATAACGTAAAAGTTCATTATCGCATTACTGAGGGTAATCGTGAACGTATTCAGGTATTCCAAGGTGACGTTATTCGCCGCCATGGTCAGTCAAGCCGTGAAACCTTTACGGTGCGTAAAATGAGCTTCTCGGTAGGCGTTGAGCGTACCTTCCCTGTTCATTCGCCAAAAATTGACAAAATTGAAGTAGTTCGCGAAGGCGATGTACGTCGTGCGAAACTGTACTACCTGCGTGACAAAATTGGTAAAGCTGCAAAAATTAAGGAAAAGGCATTCCGTTAAGATTTGCCTTCCAAGCTTTTCTTTCTTAGTGATGTACGTAAGCCCGCACGCTGTGTGGGCTTTTTTTGTGCACAAAAATTTCTAAGCAGGAGCTTTAGTTTTACTGAGCATTTCAAAGTTACTTTCTACATAAAACGATATGGGCTACCATGTAGTGCATGACGGCTGAAGGTGGAAATAAGATTGGGGCAGTGTTGCAGTGTTACAACGGCAGTGTTGCGGTGTTGTAGCGGCAGTGTTTCAGTGCGCTATTTTTTAGGCATTTAGCTGCGTTTTTTCTATGGCCCAGACTTGCGTTAAGCATATCGTTTCACAGTAAAAGGAGTGTAGCGTGGAAACTATATCTGACATTCAAGCGCGCATTGCGCACGCATCACAAAGCCAGCTTGAAGCGCTCAGGAGCCTTTATGCGTCGGATACCCGTAAAGGCGTCAAGCGTGCGTTTGACGTGCGACAACGCCAGCTTCTTCGCGAACAAGAAGAACAGGCGCGCCTGCATGCACTGTACGATTTTGATACACGCGCCGGGGCACACTCTTGCGTTCTTGGTATGGATGAAGTGGGACGAGGCCCGCTGGCAGGCCCTTTGTATGTTGGTGGCGTAGTGCTGAACTTAAGCGCGCCGCCCATTGCTGAGCTTAACGACTCTAAGCAAATTGCGCCTGATAAACGGGAACGTATTGCAGCGTGCATCCAGCAGCAGGCGCTTGCGTTTCACATTGCGTCGGTCGATGCGCACGATATCGACACCTATGGCATGGCGCACTGTTTGCGCAGCGCATTTAGCAGCGTCATTGCGTATTTTGATGCGCACCACGTGCCCGTTGAGTGCATCTTGCTTGACGGTGTTGCGCTGCATCTTGATAAGCGCGAACGTGCCGTTGTAAAAGGTGATGCGAAAAGCGCTTCTATTGCTGCAGCGTCGATAATCGCGAAAGTTGCGCGTGATAATTACATGGTTGAACAGCACAAACTGTACCCTGTATACGGTTTTGATGCGCATAAAGGCTATGGATCAAAGCAGCATATTGAGGCCATTAAAGCACATGGTATCTGTCCGTTGCATCGGGTAAGTTTTTGTAAAAACTTTCTTTCGTAAGAACGCAGGGAACGTTTCGCGGCGTGTTGCAGCGTTTGCGGTGTTGGGGCGCTAGCGGCGTGTGGGGTCGTTGTATGGTGCCTTGCTCCGTTTACGTCGCCTTACGCTGTGGCATCAGGGCTTTTGGGAGGCGTTTGCGCCTTCTTTTTGCTTCGTTAGCGGCGCTGCGTCGTTTGCGGCGTCTTTTTGCCGTATTATTCGCGTGTTATTGGCGTGTTTTTCGCGTCTTTTTGCAAGCTTTGCTGATGTAATCTTCTTTCGCAACGAAAGGAGATTCTTATGACCTGCACCAATAAATGTGCAACTCAAATGCACCATGCTTCCTGTGCGCCTTGTGCGGCGCATCCTTCCACTGCGCACGCTGCGTGCCAAACGCTCAATCCTCCCGATACGCTCCACGTGAACAGCGCCTCTGTTCCCGATGCGCTATCATCCGATGTGCCCGATGCTTCCGATACGCTCGATTGCGTTCTTAAGGTGCAAAATCCGCTTCCCGAAAGTGCTCATGAACTGGGAATACGAGGCGAGCAAGCAGCAATTCACTACCTCCAGCGCTGCGGCTATGAAATTCTTGAGCATAATTGGCATTGCTTTGCTGGCGAGGCTGATATTATTGCGCGCGATGAAGATGCGCTTGTGTTTGTGGAAGTGAAAACACGCAGTGATGTTACGTGCGGTTTGCCCAGTGAGGCTGTCGATAAGAAGAAGCGCGCTCGCTACGAGAAAATTGCGCTCTGCTACATTTCAACGTATGACCAGCCCGAATGCCTTTTGCGTTTCGACGTCATTTCAATTTTGTTTGCCGATGCGCACCGCGCGTTGCTGCGCCACCACATTAATGCGTTCGCCAGTCCGCAAGAACTGTGATGCCTTATGTCGTTTACGGGTCAATGCAGAATTACCAGTGCAGCGCTTGATGGCATTGATGCCGTGTGCGTTGACGTAGAAGTGCTGGTGAGTGCAGGAATGCCCAGTTTTTTGATCGTTGGGTTGGCAGATACTGCTGTTCAGGAGTCGCGCGAACGTATACGCAGTGCTATAAAAGCGCAAGGCTATACGATGCCTATGTGTCGCATTGTGGTAAATTTGGCTCCCAGTTCGCTTAAAAAATCGGGAACAGCATTTGACGTTGCTATTTCACTGGGCATTCTTATTGCAACGCGGCAAGTCGACCCACGTTGTGCGCATAATCGCCTGTTTGTAGGCGAGCTTTCGCTTGATGGGCGGGTTCGCAGCGCGCAAAGCATTTTGCCGTGCGCGCTTACGGCCTTGCGCTTGAACTATGCGCTTGTATGCGGATCGATGAACGAACATCTGGGTGAACTGCACAATTTATCGGTTGGATGCTTAGAAACGCTGCGCGATATTGAACATCTTGAAACGCATTGCGTAAACAAGCTGGCTGCTCCGTCCACCACGGCAAAACCCGCTACGCTTGATTTTGCTGATATCGTTGGCAATACGCGCGCCAAGCGAGCGTTGCAAATTGCGGCAGCGGGGCGTCATGGCTTGCTGATGATTGGACCTCCCGGATCAGGGAAATCGATGCTTGCGTCACGTTTGCCTTCCATTTTACCTGAACTTTCAGCCGACGAAAAAATTCAAACGGCGGTTATTCACTCGATACGCGGGCTTTCATGCAGCGATATTTTTGCGGGGTACCGACCGTTTCGAAACCCGCACCATTCCATAACGCAAGCAGGGCTTTTAGGTGGAGGCACACCCATTGTTCCCGGTGAAATTTCGCTTGCGCACAATGGCGTGTTGTTTCTCGATGAGCTTGCGGAGTTCAAAAGTTCAGTGCTGCAAAGTTTGCGCACACCGCTTGAAAATGGGGAAGTGCGCATTGCGCGCGCAGGACGAGTGCTTACGTTCCCGGCGCGTTTTTCGCTGATTGCGGCGCTTAACCCGTGTCCGTGCGGATACTACGGCGACACGCATTACTCGTGTAAATGTTCGCAAACGCAAATTGTCAACTACCAAAACAAAATTGGTGGTCCGCTTTTTGATAGGTTTGACATGCGAATAGAGGTTTTGCGCATCGCGTCAACTGAAATTATGGAAACAGTGCCAACGCAGTCGTCACGCGATTTGCGTGCTGCTGTGTTGCGTGCGCGCGCCTTCGCACAAAAGCGCAAGCCCCTGGTGCGCCGCTGCATAAGTGCGTGTTTGCAGCAGTGCAACTTGTCGGAAAACGACACGCAGTTTTTTACGGCAATGGCAGAAAAGGCCCAGTTAAGCGGCAGGGGAATGGTGTCCATTTTGTCGGTTGCACGCACGATTGCCGACCTTGAAGAGCAAGCGCAGGTAAGCAAGCAGCACATTCTTGAAGCGTTTAGCTATCGAACGCGTACCGACAACACGCCCGAGCGCTAATAAAGGAGAACCACCATGACTGCTCTACAAGGCACCTATGAATGCATTTACGCTAACGACGCGCGTTATCCGCCAGAATTTCGCCAGGTAACATCGCCGCCTGAGTGTTTGTATTGCATGGGCGATACCTCGCTTTTGAGCGCTGATGCTCGTGCGCGCTGCTTGTCGATTATTGGCGCGCGCAAGGCAAGTCCGTACGGAATTTCAGTAACTGAATTGTTTGCAGCGCAAGCGTGTAAGCACAATCTTATTGTGGTGTCTGGTGGCGCGTATGGCTGCGATAGCTGCGCGCATAAAGCTGCGTTGAAAGCAAAAAGTCCTACTATGTGCGTGTTGGGAGGCGGTTTTGAACATTTGTATCCTGCGCGGCATGCTCAGCTGTTTCAGGACATTATCGACAATCAAGGGCTTCTTATCAGCGAAAATCCACCAAGCGCAATTCCAATGCCGTATATGTTTCGCAAGCGCAACCGCCTTATTGCAGCGCTATCAAAAGCGCTTCTGATTGCTGAAGCGGGCATGCCTTCAGGCACGCTTTCAACGGCAGATGATGCGCTTAACATGGGGAAATGCGTGATGGTTGTTCCGGGAGCTATTACGTCAGCGTTTTCGAAAGGCACCAATTATTTGTTGTACCAAGGCGCGTATCCTATTATTGATACGCAAAGCTTTACCGATGCGCTGCAATCAGCATATCCGTTTATTGATTGTGCGGATGCGCCACCGACTAAGGATAGTGCGGAACATGCGCCGCACCAGCATCCTGTAATTGAAGTTATCTGTGCGCATGCTGCTACGGATGATGAATTGCTTGCCTATGCACAAAGCCACGTAAGCGCTACATTTTCTTATACGATGTTGATGGAAATTTTGGTGAGCGCTGAGCTAAATGGAGAGATTGAGCGACTACCTGATGGTCGTTGGAGCGCAAAAATACGTTAGAATGAACGCATGGATAAAAACGTTACAATTATTGGAGCTGGTTTAGCTGGTTCAGAAGCGGCGTTGCAGCTTGCTGATAGAGGCGTGCGCGTGCGCTTGTGCGAGGCGCGTCCTTTGTGCAAAAGTGCTGTTCACAAAACGGATACCTGTGCTGAGCTGGTGTGTTCGAATTCGCTGAAATCAACAAAACCAAACTCGGCTGCTGGCTTGCTGAAAGAAGAGCTGGCGCGTTTGCACTCACGCCTTTACGCATGCGCGCTTGCGTGCAAAGTTGACGCAGGTGGCGCGCTTGCCGTTGATAGAACTCGCTTTAGTGCTGCGGTTCATAAACGCGTGCTTGAGCACCCGAACATTCACTTCGAGCGCAACGCTGTTAGCAGTATTGCTGAACTTGCAGCGGCAAGTGATGCGTGCATTGTTGCGTCTGGGCCGCTTACAACTGATGCTCTCGCGCGCGATTTACGTGCGTATACGGGCAGTGATGCGCTGGCGTTTTATGATGCAGCGGCGCCCATTGTTGAAACCAGCAGCTTGCGTTTCGATCGCTTGTTTTTGCAGGATCGCTACGAAGATGCTGTGCCTGTTCACGCGACGGGCGCTTCGCGCGATGCGCTGCCTGGCGTTGCATCTGCCGTTGCATGCGATACCAACCCCGAGGCTAAGCCTGGTGCTGCGAGCGATGTTGCTTGCGTTCCCGCAGGTGATGCCGCACACGATGCGATACCAACCGCACCGCTTGATGCCGCGCCCAGCACCGCACCAGCAGCGTATTTGAATGCGCCGCTTTCCCAAGAAGAATACGAGCACTTTATTCACGAACTTGTGCATGCGAAACGTGTCATTTTGCGCGATTTTGAAACGAAAGACTTGTTTCAGGCGTGTCAGCCTATCGAAGAAATTGCACGTAAAGGCCTTGATGCACCCCGTTTTGGCGCGCTTAAGCCAGTTGGTTTGCGCGATCCGCGCACTGGCAAGCGTCCTTATGCGGTGGTGCAATTGCGTGCCGAAAACGCCGAAAAAACCGCCTATAATTTAGTTGGCTTCCAAACGAATTTAACGTTTTCCGAGCAAAAACGCGTGTTTCAGCTGATACCTGCACTGTCTGAAGCTGAATTTTCACGTTATGGTGTTATGCACCGCAACACCTTTTTATGCGCACCACGCTTGCTGAACGCTAACTTGCAGCTTACATCGCTTGCACAAGCGTTTCCGTGTCCGGTGTATGTGGCAGGTCAGCTTTCAGGATCGGAAGGGTATAGCGAAGCAATTCGCTCGGGCTTACATGTTGCGCTAGCGGTTGCGGCGCAGCTTTCTGGGGTACGCGCTCCTGTTGTTCCTGATGAAACGGTGTTTGGATCGCTGTTGTACTACATGACGAACGCCGAGGAGCAGCATTTTCAGCCGATGCATGTTAATTTTGGCATCATGAAGCCGCTTGATGTGCGTTGCAAAAACAAAACGCAGCGCTATACTGCCTATGCGCAGCGTGCCTCGCGTGCACTTGAGAATTACGCATCTGAACTGGAGCGTTTAGGTTTATTGAAGGCGTCGTATGACAAATAATAGCGAACATGGCACTGCGGGCTCTCAAGCGCCTGAATGGGTTGGTGCAACCGATACGTGCGCTCAATCGGCCTCTTCTACAGAGGAACAAAACTCCTGTTCAATCGCAAATAATGCCTTGGTCGATAGGTATATTCTCAACCAAACGAAGCGCGGTTTGTACAGCAAAGCCAGCTTGCGCTCGTATGCGAGCGATTTGTCGCTGTTTGCACGGTTTTGCAATCAGAACAGCTGGGATATTGCGCGCGTCTCGCGCTTTGATGTGCGCGCGTTTCTGGCGCAGCGCACGAGTGATGGTGTAAGTCACGCCACACTGAACAGGCTTCTTAGTACCTTGCGAGGTTTTTATGCATGGTTGTGCGATGAAAAGCGGTGCGCGCTTGACCCAACGCTTAGCTTGCGCGCACCGAAAATTGCGCGCCATTTGCCGCACACCTTGAAACATCAGCAGCTTGATCGGCTGTTGGATGGCACAAGCACCATGAACAACGCTGCTTCATCTGATCTGTTCACGAGCGCACATGCCGCAGCGTCAGAAGGTACGCCTGCGCCAGCATCTGTTTCCGTTCCCAAACCGCCCACTGCGCGGCGCCCTTATAAAGAGGCACTTGAGCTGCGTAATCGCGCACTGCTGGAGTTCATGTACGCCTGCGGAGCGCGTATTTCGGAAGTGTCGCTTTTAAAGCTTTCGCAGCTCGATTTGCGTGAGCGCTGCGTGCGCTTGTGGGGTAAAGGTAACAAGGAACGCATTGTGCCACTTCACGACACTTGTATCAAGGTACTTGAAATGTACCTCGACAGCGCGCGCCCCGTTCTTCTTCAGCAGCATCATGCGCCCTATGTGTTTGTTACTGCTTCAGGGTCGCATATCAGCACCGACCAAATTCGCAATATTTTTGCGCGTTCTGTGCGCAATGCGGGCGTGCAAGAGCACACTACACCCCACGATATGCGCCATACCTTTGCGTCCGATTTGCTTGAGGGTGGCGCCGACTTGCGCAGCGTTCAAGAAATGCTTGGTCACGCGTCATTATCCACCACGCAAATTTATACGCACTTGTCGTTTGAGCATCTGAAAGCGGTGCAGCACAAGGCGCATCCTCGCGGTTAGCGTGCTTGTTTGCGCACGTCGCCGCTGTATCCGCCTGCTCGCACCCGTTTTCGCCCGCAACCCCTTGCACGCGCACCCGTTTTCGCCCGCAAGCTCGCACCCTCACCCGGGTGCGTCCAACCGTTCCGCACGCTGAGCGCTCCGTTTTTCCTGTTATGCGCCCAATCCAACCGCATACGCTTCAACGCAAGACACGTTCGCGCTTCTTTGATAAGGTATAGCTGTAATTGCAATTACCATTGTGTCGCGCAGCATAGAATTGAAAGGAACGGCATATGAAGGTGACTCTTAATATAGTGCCTGATACACAGGAAGAGTCAGTTGAATTTTACGTGCATGAACTTACGCCCGCGATTAAAGCGTATGCGTTTGACTTGCAATCGTGCGGGCAGTGTGCAGACGACCATCGCATGGCTACGGTGCAGGTAGCGCAAGGCAGCGCGGGCGGCACCGAACATAAGCCCGCCGCAGCCTCAAGCCAGAAGAACGCTCATAGCACCTGTTCAGAGGTGCCTTTGCAGCCCGATTATTTCTACGGCCACAAAGATGGCGCCATTATCGTGTTGCGCGAAGAGCACATTGTGCTTGTTCGCATGGAGCACGGATCGGTGGTTTTGTACACTACCAAGGGAACATGCGTGTCGTACAAACGCTTGATGGACTTTGAGTCGAATGCGTTTTCTTCACTGGTGCGTATTTCGAAATCGGCGCTTGTGAACCTTAATCATATTGCGCGCATAGAGCCTGGTTTCAGTGGCTCTTTAAGCGTGCGCCTTGACAACTCAATGGTGGAGTGGATAAGCAGGCGCTGCGTTGCATCATTTAAGAAACGCTTAGGAATGTAAAGATTATTTACATGGCAATAAAGGAGTTTACGATGAATATAACCATAAAACAGATCGCCCAAGATATACGCACGGGAATTGGTATTGGATGTTTCATTTTTACCATTATGACACTTATATTTGCGCTGCTTTCACAAAGCGAAGATGGCATGCGTATAGCGTCATACGCGCTTGCATCACTGGGAACAGGTTTAGCGTTTGGTGTTTTTGCGTTCTCATGGCGCATGGAGCGCTTTTCCCGTTGGACGCGATTTGCTATTGGGTTTATTCCGCCGGTGATTATCTACCTTTTGATTGCAATTGCTGTGCATTGGATTCCGCTGGGAGAAAGCAATTATGCTGTTGCAATAAGTGTTGTGTTTTGCATCGTTGTTCCTTTCGTAATAAGCTCGATTATCTTTGCATTTAATTACAAAACATCGCGCCAGATGAATGAGCATTTACGTATTCTTCAAGAACAGAAGGACAAGTAAAGCCCTGTGCACTAAAGACACTGTTCGTTACCCATATAAGGCGAACAATTCAGAGGCTCGGGTGCGTCATCAAGCTCCACGCGTACCCGCCGCACCACTTGCTTACTTAATGTGCTGCCTGTGCAATTTCCGTGCCATCCACGTAATGCCTTCACACCTTGCATCTGTGCAATGAAGGTAAGCATTTCATAACAGTTACGATTGAGGTACATCGATCATGCGCGCTCCATTACAATATAAAAGTTACCGATAAGGCAACCAAGTACCAACACCATCAAAAGCACCAGCACCGAAACGCACAACGAAAACGGTAGCTACAAGCATTACAACGAAAGACTGTGAGTACATGGAGCGCGAAATTGTTATCAAAGGTGCGCGAGAGCACACGTTACAAAATGTTTCAGTACGTATTCCGCGCGATAAATTAGTGGTTATAACAGGGCTTTCGGGCTCGGGTAAGTCGAGTTTGGCGTTCGACACCATTTACGCTGAAGGGCAGCGGCGCTATGTTGAGTCGCTTTCAAGCTACGCGCGCATGTTTTTGGGTCGCATGTCAAAGCCCGATGTTGATAGCATTGATGGCTTGTCGCCGGCGGTATCTATCGATCAGAAAACGACATCAACCAATCCGCGATCAACGGTTGCAACGACCACAGAAATATATGACTACCTGCGACTTCTTTATGCGCGTGTGGGTGTTGCTCATTGCCCTGAATGCGGCAAAGTAATTACCCAGCAAACAGCCGACCAGGTAACCGACAACATTTTGAACGCTGCTGCAGAAACGAGTAACGCGTGTGATAGCACTTCGGGCGCTGGCGCTGCGGGCGCATGCGACACGGGCACCGCTTCTGGGCAGAGCGCCAGCACATCTGGTGCGCGCCGTGCGCTTATTATGGCGCCGCTGGTCCAAGGGAAAAAAGGCGAGTTCACCAAGCTGTTTGCCGATTTATCGCGGGAAGGTTTCGTGCGTTTTCGTGTTGACGGCACCATTATTAAATACGACGGCACACCCCTTACGCTGAACAAAAAAGTAAAACATTTTATTGAAGTTATCATCGACCGTGTTGTGTTGAAAGAGTCATCACGCTCTCGCATTACCAGCGCGGTTGAACAGGCAAGTATTCTTGCAGATGGCAGCGTGCTTGTGTCCTTTGTAGACGAAGCTACACAAGCGCACGCGCAATCGAACGTGTCCACACCTGCACACGTTGCCACCTCCGACGCTGCAACCGTCACCGCTGACGCTGCCACCAGCCCCGACACCACCAACACCCCTGCGCAGCACCGCTCATCAGGCGCAAAAGGCGCACGCACGTCGGGTGAGCTTCTGTACTCGTTGCGCAATGCGTGCCCCGAGCACGGCTACTCCGTTCCCGATTTACAGCCGCGCGACTTCTCGTTTAACGCTCCCTATGGCGCGTGTCCAAGCTGTTTGGGCCTTGGCAGTTGCGAGGAAGTTGACCCTCACCTGGTAGTTCCCGATACATCGTTAAGTATTGCGCAAGGTGCTGTGGCGCCGTTCAAAACAGGCAACTACTATCCGCAGGTGCTTGAGGCAGTAGTTCAGCATATGGGCGGCAGCGCCGATACGCCGTGGTGTGATTTACCCGAGAAAACGCGCCATGTTCTGCTGTATGGAACGCGTGAAAAAGTGCGCGTTCACTACATAAAAATTGACGGCCGCAAAACATTTTGGGACATCGAATGGCACGGCATTGTGGCAGCTGTGCGCGATAAGCTTAAGGAAGCAAGCAGCGATCGCCAACGCGATAAGTTCATGCGCTACATTGCAACCGTTCCCTGTGAAGCGTGCAAAGGTCAGCGTTTGCGCCCTGAAATGCTTGCGGTAACGGTTGGTGAAAAGTCAATTTATGAGTGCTGTCATATGAGCGCGCGCGATAGCTTGGCGTTTTTCGAGTCGCTGCATTTCAGCGGGTCAAAGGCGCTGATTGCCGAGCCTATTGTGAAGGAAATTCGAGCTCGCTTGCAGTTTTTGGTGAACGTTGGGCTTGATTATTTAAGCCTTGAGCGTTCGTGCTCAACGCTCTCGGGTGGTGAAGCGCAGCGCATTCGCTTGGCAACGCAAATTGGAGCTGGGCTTATGGGCGTGCTGTACATTCTTGATGAGCCGTCTATCGGTTTGCATCAGCGCGACAACGTGCGCCTTATTCGCACGCTGCAAAAGTTGCGCGATCTTGGTAATACCGTGCTGGTTGTAGAACACGACGAAGACACGATACGCGTTGCCGATTGGGTGATTGACATGGGCCCTGGCGCAGGCGAACACGGCGGACACGTGGTTGCGCAAGGCACGCCTGCCGACATTATTGCCAACAAAAAATCGCTGACAGGCGCCTACTTAAGTGGCCGCAAATCTATTGCCGTTCCGCGCAAGCGCCGCCATCCGCGCCGCGGTACGCTTACGCTTTATGGCGCGTCAGAAAACAACCTGCAAAACCTTACCGTTTCTATTCCTTTGGGTACGTTCACCTGCGTTACGGGCGTTAGCGGCTCGGGGAAAAGCTCGCTTATTTCCGATACGCTTGCGCCGCTTTTGTGCAACAAACTTAACGGCGCGCGCATGAAAGAAGGTGCGTACAAGCGCATCACGGGCCTTGAGCACCTGAACAAAGTGATCATCGTCGATCAAAGCCCAATCGGGCGCACACCGCGCTCGAATCCTGCAACCTATGTGGGCTTATGGGATCACGTTCGCGATTTGTATGCATCAACGCCTGAAGCGAAGCTTAAAGGCTTTCGGCCGGGTCGCTTCTCGTTTAATACCGAGGGTGGACGCTGTGAAGTGTGCAAAGGCGACGGCCAGCTGAAAATTGAAATGCACTTCCTGCCTGACATTTATGTTGCGTGCGAAGAATGCGACGGTGCGCGCTACAATCGTGAAACGCTTTCGGTATTGTACAAGGGCAAAAGTATCGCTGATGTGCTTGACATGACGGTTGATGAAGCGCTCCATTTCTTCGAGAACATTTCATGCATTCGCACGAAATTGCAATCGCTTCACGACGTGGGCCTGGGCTATATACGCCTTGGTCAAAGCTCTACAACGCTCTCGGGTGGCGAAGCGCAGCGCGTGAAGTTGTCAAGCGAGTTAAACAAGCGCGCAACAGGCAAAACGATGTACATTTTGGACGAACCTACCACCGGATTGCATTTTGAGGATGTCGATCAGTTGCTTTCTGTGTTACAACGGTTAGTGGACGCTGGCAATACGGTGCTGGTGATTGAGCACAATCTGGATGTCATTAAATGCGCCGATCACATTATTGATTTAGGCCCTGAAGGGGGAAGTGGCGGCGGTCGCATTGTAGCATGTGGCACGCCCGAGGACGTGTGCGCGTGTAAGGAAAGCTACACGGGCCAGTTCTTGACACCGTTGCTTGCACGTGGTTAAATTCTAGCTCTCATGTGCGCGTTTGAGCGTTCCCGTTCGAGCTTCCGTGCGTGTTGGGGAACGAATGTGAGTGTGAGCGCGCCCGCGCGCGTGTGCAAGCGTTTATTAGTTTGCTGTTAAGGAAAGGGACAATTATGGAAATTCGCCTTGCAACCATGCAAGATTTTGATGCCATTTCAGCAGTATATGCTGATGGCCGCGCGCAACTTGCGCAGCTTGGTATCGATCAGTGGCAAAGCGGGCGTCCGTTTCCTGAAACCATTCGCGCCGATATTCAGCATCAGGAACTGTATGTAGCAACTGAACAGGGCATTTTTTTGGGCGTTGCCATGCTAAGCGCCCAGGGCGACACCGAGTACGACTCGATTGATGGAACGTGGAGTACGCCTGGTACGTCGCAAAACCCCGACTACCTTACCATTCATCGCGTTGCTACGAATACGCATGTTGCGCGTCGCGGCACCGCAACAGCGCTTTTTGGCTTCGCGGAGGATCTTGCGCGCCAGCACCATCTGCGTGCCTTGCGCGTTGACACACATCCCGGGAACGTTCGCATGCATGCGCTGCTTGAAAAGCTTGGCTACACGCACGTTGGAAGCTTTCATCTTCTGCACACAACCGAGCCCACCAAACTGCGCTACGCTTACGAAAAATTGCTTTCATAAGACGAAGGTGCGCGCGTGTCATGAGCGAAAACCCCCAGCATATACGCTATGTTGCGCTGCGTAATAGCGTTCGCGAACAGCAGGCAGAAAAAATTGAGCGCCTGAAAAAAGAGCTTGAATTTGTGCCGACGAAGCCAGGGTGTTATTTGTGGAAAAACGCTCAGGGCGAAGTTATTTACGTGGGGAAAGCAAAGCAGTTGCGCGCGCGTATGCGTCAATACATTGGTTTTTTGGACGATCGTCCGAAAATTCCCTTGCTGGTTTCACAAATTGAGTCGTTTGAGTACCTTGTTGTGAACAACGAGCACGAATCGCTGGTGCTTGAAAGAAACCTTATTGCCCAGTACGCGCCGTTTTTTAACGCCGATTTTAAGGACGACAAAACATATCCGTTTATTGCGCTTACGATGGATGATATGTTTCCCGCAATCAAATACACGCGCGAGAAACACGTGAAAACAACGCGCTATTTTGGGCCGTTTACCGATTCGCGTGCGGCGCGGCGCTTGATTGAAATTGCGCGCAAAGTGGTGCCGCTGTGCAGTGCACGCTGTCCTGAATGGCGTCGCATGCAGCGTGCTTTGAAGGCGCGGGGAACGGACGCAAGCGCTCCAGCGCTGTTCGCGTGCGCAAAGAACGGACACACTACCTGCGCTGATGCTGCTGCCAGCGCCGATGCTGCAAGCCCTGCGTCCGCAACTACATCCGCGCGCACGCCCGTACCCGCGCCCGCACCCTCAAGCGACGTTCCCGTTCCCGCACGTCACGCGTTCAGCAAGCCGTGCTTCGATTGCCACGTCGGCTTGGGTCCCGGCGCGTGCTGCGGACGCGTTTCGCCAGGTGAATATGCGAAAAATGTCGAAAAAGTAACTCGTTTTCTGAACGGTCAGCACAAAGAATTCCAAGACGAATTAACGCACGCCATGCAAACTGCCGCCGCTGATCTTGATTTTGAAAAAGCGGCGCGCATTAAAAGCCGCCTCGATGTATTGTCCTCGCTCCATTCCAAGCAAAATGTGCAGGTAGGGCGCTTGCTTGATATTGACGTTATCGGCATGTATCGCGAGGACGAGCTTGCTGGCGCGCATGTGCTTATGGTGCGCGAAGGTCAGGTGCTTAACGCGAACGAGTTTGTCCTGAACAAAGGCTCAAATGTTCCCACGCAAGATTTGCTGCACATGTTTTTGTTGCGCTACTACGAGCAAACAAGTTCAATTCCCAAGGAAATTTGTGTCGATGAGCTGCCCGAAGACCAAGAACTGATGGAATCGTGGCTTACTGAAAAGCTGGCGTCGAAAAAAGGGGCGCGCGTGCGGTTTAGCGTTCCGCAGAAAGGCGAGAAGGCGGCGTTTCTAAAACTTGCGAATCAGCAGGCAAAACATACGCTGCTGCGCTATAAAGTGAAGAACAACTACGACACGAACCGCACGAACACCGCCTTGCTGCAGCTTGAAAATGCGCTTGCGATGGAGCGCCCGCCGATGCGCATTGAGTGCTTCGACATTTCAACGTTTCACGGTGCGTATACCGTGGCATCGATGGTGGTTTTTGTGAACGGAAAAGCGGATACGTCGCAGTACCGTCGCTTCAAAATTAAGGCGCAGCTTGATGAAGCGAACGATTTTTTGAGCATGCAAGAAGTGATGCAGCGGCGCTATTGTGCTGCCCGTATGAACGATAAAGATTTTGGCGCGAAGCCCGATTTGATTATTCTTGACGGTGGATTGCCCCAGTTGAACGCTGTTATTGCGATGTTTGACGAAATGGGCGTTCACGATATTGCGCTTGCGGGCTTAGCGAAGCGCGACGAAGAGTTGTTTGTGCCGTGGCAAGGCAGCCAGCCGGTGGTACTGCCGATGGGTTCGCCATCGTTGTACCTGGTGAAAGCCGTGCGCGACGAAGCGCACCGTTTTGCGATTACGTTTCATCGCGAGTTGCGCCAAAAAGGCATGACAACCAGCATACTCGACGAAGTAAACGGCATTGGTCCCAAGCGTAAAAAGGCGCTGCTTCGCTATTTTGGGTCGTTTAAGAATCTGCGCGCTGCAACGCTGGAGCAGTTGATTGACGCTCACATTGTGCCTGATGACGTAGCACGCGAGGTGCATGAGGTGCTGCAGCTGTATGCCGCACGCGCAAGCTCCATACAAGCGTAGCGGTTTTTGCTTTATAATGGTGCTTTGTAATAACGGGAACACAAGCGAACGTGTGCTGGGACATCGTTCGCGCGGCTGATGTATCTTTTTTTTGTCGTAGTATTACCCACGTACCTGCTGTTCTAAGGAGGCATGTATGAAATCTGATCAGGATGCCTTTGATCTTGTTATCGTAACGGGAATGAGTGGCGCCGGGCGCACTGAAGCGCTGCGCGTGTTTGAAGATTTGGGGTATTTTTGCGTCGACAATTTGCCTCCTGCACTGATAGGCGGCCTTATTTCGCTGTGCAAAAACAAGCCCGACGAGCCGTGTCGCAAGCTGGCGGTGGTCTGTGATGCGCGCATGGGGAACTTTTTTGAACACATGCACGACGAGCTTGATCGCCTGGCAACGCAACACATTTCGATACGCATTTTGTTCCTTGATGCCGCAGATGAAAAGCTTATTGCGCGCTATAAATCGTCGCGCCGCCGCCATCCTTTGTGCGATGATGGCGCATCTATTTCGCGCGGAATTGCCCGCGAGCGCGACGTGTTGTACGACATCCGCCAGCGAGCTCATGTGATTATCGACACCACCCATATGTTGCCTGCTGAGCTTCGCGCAAAGCTCAATGAAGCATTTGCACAAGGCGCCACCACACGCGGCCTTGCCGTTACCGTGTATTCGTTCGGCTTCAAACACGGCGTGCCGCGCGATGCCGATTTAGTGGTTGACGTGCGCTTTCTTCCCAATCCCTATTATGAAGCGCGCTTGAAGTATCTTACGGGGCTCGATCAAGAAGTGCGCGACTACGTGCTGTATAACGAAGAAACGGAAAAGTTTTTGAAGCGCTGGGAGGCCTTGCTTGATTGTGTTATGCCTGGTTATGTGAATGAAGGCAAGCAGCAGCTGGCTATTGGCATCGGGTGCACGGGCGGTCAGCACCGCAGCGTATGTTTGGCAGAAGTAACAGGCGAGTACCTCTCTTCGCTTGGCTACCGCGTAAGCGTTGCGCACCGCGACTTGTCGCTTGCTCAAAAACGCGAATCCCCTGATAGCACCGCCACAAGCAAGGAGTAATGTTCGTGCATATCAATTTCAAAAAAAGCGACGGCCCCTTTGTTCACGACCCTTCGCTTACCGAAGCTTTCGAAGCGCTGCCGGCTAATGCTGTAAGCGACGGCTCCATCAAAGCGGTGGTAGTAGGCGGCGGAACGGGAGCTCCTGTGTCAATCCGCACGCTGTTGTCGATGGGCATAGAAACCTCGTGCGTCGTTGCGATGGCAGACGATGGCGGTTCAAGCGGCATTTTGCGCGACGAAGCGGGTGCCAGCACCCCTGGTGACGTGCGTAAATGCCTCTCGGCGATGGCGGCGTGCCCTACGGATGCTCTTACGCAGGCGTTCCGCTTGCGCTTCACGTTTGCCGAAAATCACACGCTTGGAAATCTTATGCTTTCTGCGCTTGAGCAAACAACGGGTTCGTTTCCAACAGCTATTGAAACCTGCGCTCAGCTGCTCCACGCGCGCGGAAAAGTGTACCCTTCAACGCTCGAGCGCGTTACTTTGCTTGCGCGCAACAACGAAGGGCGCCTTTTGCGAGGTCAGGCCCTTGCTTCTCACTCGCGTAGTGCGCTTAACACCGTGTCGCTTGAGTCGCCCGACGAATCGCCCGACGCGCTGCAAGCCTATGAACCGGCGCTTGACGCGTTGCGTAGCGCCAATCTTATTGTGCTTGGTCCCGGTTCGCTTTTCACGTCCATTATTGCGAACTTGCTTGTTCCTGGCGTTGTGGATGCTATTCGCGCGTCATCGGCGTACGTGGTTTTCGTGTGTTCACTTGCTGATATTCAAGGCGAAACGCGCGGAATGTCGGTGCTTGAACACGTTGAAGCTTTGTTGCGCTTTGGTCTTGAAGGGCGCTTGAACTGGGTTATTGTTCACACGCCGCATCACGAAAAAACGCCTGTGGTGTGGGATAACGCCCAGCGCGATGCCCTGCGTGAAAAGGGGATTTCCGTGTGTGCGCGGCGCCTTATTGATGACGCGCTTCCTACCTGGCACGATCCGCGCCTGTTGCGTGAAGCCTTCGAGGAGGTGCTACGCGCGTGTCATTTGCAACCGACGTCAAAGTAGAATTATCGCACGTAGAAGGCGAGTGTTCGCATTGCGGCATCGCTTGCCTTTCGGCTTTGCTGCGCACGGAAGGAACGCTTGTTTTGGCTGGTAAAGACACGTATCGCCTTGAGCTTTCAACCGACATTCCCTCGGTGGCGCGCCTGGTTATTCGCCTTGCGCACGAGCTGTTCAACCTTGAAACGAACCTCATTATTCGCCGCAGTGTTCTTCACAAAACGCCGAACTACCTTATTGAGTTTGCGTTTCAGCCGCAGCTGAAAAAAGCGCTTGCGACCATGGGAATTCTGCGCAACGACGGTTTTGTGCAGGGCCTCGATACTCATCTGATTGCCAAACAATGCTGCCAGGCGGCGTATTTGCGCGGCTGTTTTATGGGCAGCGGCTTTATTTCTAATCCGCGCGGCGATTTCCACTTCGAAATGCTTCTTGAACAGGAGCAGCACGCACGCGCTTTGGTGCAGCTTCTTGAAAAGCGACAGATATCGGCTCGGATTATGCAGCGCCGCAGCTCGTACATGGTGTATCTGAAAAGTGGGGAAGCCATCAGTGAGTTTCTTGCGTGCGTAGGCGCTCATCAAGCGGCGCTTACCATGGAAAATGAACGCGTGGTGAAAAGCGTGCGCAACGACGTGAACCGCGTGATCAACGCGGAAATTGCCAACACCACGAAGGCCGCTAATGCGTCGGTCGACCAAATTTACGCGATGAAAAAGGTGCTGGGCGCTTACGGCATCGAGGGTCTGCCGCAAGCTTTGCGCGAAGTAATTCAACTGCGCGTGAGCTATCCGAACGCTACACTGAAACAATTGGGCGAATATGCATCGCCGCCGCTTTCGAAATCTGCCATTTACCATCGTATCCGTCGCATAGAGCAGCTTGCTCATGACATTTAGGTACCAACATACTTTACAATAGTGCTATACCTCTACACCGTTAAGGGAAGGACACCTATGACAACTCGAATTGGAATCAATGGCTTTGGGCGTATTGGACGTTTGGTTTACCGCGCATTATTTGATGATCCGACCTGCGAAGTGGTTGCCATAAACGATCCTGGTTCGCCAGAAGCGATGGCACATTTGCTAAAGTTCGACTCTGTGCACGGAAAGCGTTTCGAAAACGTGTCGTGTACTGCTGATTCGCTGACGGTCGATGGCAAAACTGCCGCCGTTTATGGCAATCGCGACCCTCACGGTGTGCCGTGGGGTAGCCATAACGTTGATGTGGTAGTTGAGTCAACGGGGCATTTTCGTGATGGGAATGACGCGCGTGCGCATATCGAGTCGGGTGCGCGTAAAGTTATCATTACCGCACCAGGTAAAAACGTTGATAAAACAATCGTGATGGGCGTAAACGATGCCGAATATAATCCTGAAACGCACCACATTGTTTCAAACGCGTCGTGCACAACTAACTGTTTGGCGCCGCTTGCAAAAGTGCTGCTTGACACCTTTGGCATTAAGCGCGGATTCATGAACACCATTCATTCGTACACCAACGACCAAAAAATTCTCGATTTGCCGCATAAAGATTTGCGTCGCGCGCGTGCGGCGGCACTTTCCATGATTCCAACAACCACCGGCGCCGCAAAAGCCGTGTCGCTTGTTATTCCTGAACTTGCAGGTAAATTTGATGGTTTTGCAACACGCGTTCCCACGCCTGACGCATCCATGGTCGACTTGACGTGCGAACTTGAGCGCGCTGTGTCGGTTCGCGAAGTAAACGAAGCGCTTGCACGCGCAGCTGAAAGCACGTTTAAGGGCATCATTCAGTATTCAACCGACCCCTTGGTTTCGGTTGATATTATCGGAAACCCGTATTCGTGCGTGTTCGACTCAAAACTGACGATGGTGCTGGGCGACAACAGCAATTTCTGCAAAGTGATTGCGTGGTATGACAACGAGTGGGCGTACTCAAAACGCGTTGCTGACCTGGCAAAAATTATGATTCCGTAAGTTCCGTAACGCGCATTAACGGCGCGGTTTGGCACTGGTTTGGCACTGGTATGGCACTGGTATGAAATGGGGAAATTGAATGTTACCTACGATAGATTCGCAAGATGTTGCTGGTAAGCGCGTGTTGTTGCGCCTCGATTTGAACGCTCCGTGCGAGGGTATGAGCGTGCTTGATGATACACGCCTTGAAGCCGCGCTGCCAACGATTTTGTATCTTATCGAGCACAACGCAAAGATTATTATTGCAAGCCATCGGGGTCGTCCGAAAGGTCCAGTTCCCGATGACAATTTGTCGCTGCGCCCAATTGCGTTGCGCTTAAGTTCGCTACTTGGTGCGCCGGTTTTGTGCGCGCATGATACGGTTGGCGCTGACGCTCGCATTAAAGCGCGCTCGCTTGGCAACAGGGATGTTTTGTTGCTTGAAAATGTGCGTTTTGACGCGCGCGAATATTCAAATGACGAATCGTACGCGCGTGAGCTGGCATCTTTGGCAGACATGTATTGCAACGACGCGTTTGGGTGTGTTCATCGTGCTCATGCTTCCGTTGCTGCCATCACGAAATTTCTTCCTTCGTATGCTGGTTTTCTTATTCAGCGTGAAATTGAAACGCTTACTCAGTTGGTTACGCAGCCTGCGCATCCCTTTGCGGTGGTGTTGGGCGGCTCGAAAGTGTCCGACAAAATTGGCGTTATAACCTCGCTGCTTGAGCACGCCGATACGCTGCTTATAGGCGGTGCAATGTGCTTTACGTTTTTAGCTGCTCAGGGCAAGAATGTGGGTGCGTCGCTCGTGCAAAACGACTACCTTGATGAAGCGCGTCGCATCATAGAGCTTGCGCAAAGCAAAGGTGTTACGCTGCTGTTGCCGCACGATGTTGTGGTGGCGCCGTCGCTTGACAACGCGCATGACATCCAAGTGGTGTCGGTTGATGTCATTCCAGAACACATGATGGGACTTGATATTGGCCCTGATAGTTCCCATAGTTTCTCCGAAGCACTTCGCGATGCACGCTGCGTTTTTTGGAACGGCCCTATGGGCGCCTTTGAGCAGCCAGCGTTTGCACATGGCACAAAAGCCATTGCGCAATGCCTTGCCGATGCGCCCGACACGATAAGCGTTATCGGCGGCGGTGATAGCGCGTGTGCGGTTGCGCGCTGCGGATTAAGCAGCAAAATGAGCTTCATCTCAACAGGTGGCGGCGCGTCCATGGAGTTCATTGAAGGAAAAACGCTTCCTGGCATTGCAGCGCTTGAAGCCTGTCAGCAGCGCTCTGCGTAAGACATGCTTCACAGCTGGTCGTTTACAATTTACAAGTAAGGTATGGTGTGGTATGCGTGTTCCTCTTATAGCAGCTAACTGGAAAATGAACAAAACAATTCCTGAAGCACTGGTGCTTGCGCAAGATATTTGCAACAATCTTGATCGCTTCGATACCAGCGATTTTCAGCTTGTCGTGTTTGCACCCGCGCTTGATATTAAGCCCGTTAAAACGGTGTTTGATTTTGAAAAAATGCCTGTTGAAATGGGAGCCCAAAATTTTTATTACGAACAAAGCGGTGCGTTTACCGGTGAAATTTCGCCCGCAATGATACAGTCTGCGGGATGCAGCTGGGCACTTGTTGGTCACTCCGAGCGCCGCGAGCTGTTTGGTGAGACCAACGACATCGTTCATCGTAAAGTACTTGCGGCGCTTGAAAACCAGCTGAACGTTATGCTTTGCGTGGGCGAATCGGCGTATGTGCGCGATTCTCATGAAGAATTCAGCTTTGTTGAGCAGCAACTGAAAGCAGCGTTTGCGCAGTTAGATGCCTCGTGTGCGCGTCGTTGCGCCGTTGCTTACGAGCCGCTGTGGGCCATTGGTACGGGCGTGAGCGCTCCTCCGGAAAGTGCCGAGCGCATGGGTGCGCACATCCGCAGTGTGCTTCTTGACATTTTCGGCGCCAAAGATGGCGAACAGCCGCGCATTTTGTATGGCGGTTCGGTTACGCCGGGAAGCGTTGCAAATTTCATGAACATGCCGCATATCGATGGCGTGCTGGTGGGCAAAGCGTCTCTGGAAGCGCGCAGTTTTGTTCCCTTAGTGCAGGCAGCGATACCAGAAGCGGTGCGCTAGGCTGTAAGCTAAACGCTCGCCTGCAAGCTGCTGTGACGGCGTTCGCCTTGCACGTGAACCTTGCGGATAGATGAGCAGCACCGCGGAAAGCGCCACGACAAACACCACAACAAGCACCACAACAAGCACCATTATAGAAAGTGATTAGTATGAATACCGCATCATCGCCCTTATCGCAGCAAACACCCCAGCCCGCACCGCGCGAAAATTCCGCGTGGCATGCGTGTTCGCAGCAAGAAAAGCGCGCGTACACGCTTCCTGCGCTTCTTATGATTATGGATGGTTTTGGCTGTGCTGAAGCGTCTGAGAGCAACGCTATTTCCCAAGCTCACACGCCTACACTTGACGCCATTTTTTCCGATTGCTCAAGCACGCGCCTGCACGCCAGCGGCACCTACGTTGGTTTGCCTGAAACGCAAATGGGCAATTCTGAGGTGGGGCATTTGAATATTGGCGCGGGGCGCATTGTGCCGCAAGAACTGATGCGCATCAATCACGCTATCGAAGATGGCTCCTTATTTGAAAACGACCAGATCCAGCGCGCGTTTTCGCACGTTTCTCAGAACGCAAGCACGCTTCATCTGATGGGTTTGCTCTCAAACGGGGGAGTGCATTCCAGCAACGCGCACCTGTTTGCGCTGCTTGATTGCGCGCGTCGTGCACACGTTGCGCGCGTGGCAATTCACGCTTTCATGGACGGGCGCGATGTAAGCCCTACCAGCGGCGTTACGTTCATGCAGGAGCTGCTTGACAATATTGCGCAGCATGACCACGACGACACGCACGTTTATGTGGCGTCTATGGCTGGGCGCTACTATGCGATGGATCGCGATAAGCGTTGGGAACGCGTGAAGCGCGCGTATGACGCGTGTGCGCTGGCTGAACCTTTAAGTGATAAAATGCCCATTGACGTGCTGAAATCTTCCTACGAGCGCTCGGTGACCGATGAGTTTATTGAGCCTGTTGCGTTTTGCAATAAGGGCATTTCTTCAAACGATGCTTGCATCTTTTTCAACTTTCGTCCCGATCGCGCACGCCAGCTTACGCGTGCCTTTGCGTGCAAAGATTTCGACGGCTTCACGCGCAGCAAAGATATTTTCCCCCTGTTCATCTGCCTTACGGAGTACGACGTAACCATTCCAGCACCCGTTGCGTTTCCTAAGCAATTTCCACGTGAAGTGCTAGCCGATGTGCTTTCAGGCGCGGGCTTGCGGCAGTAGCACATTGCAGAAACCGAGAAGTATGCCCACGTGACCTTCTTTTTGAACGGCGGACGCGAGGAAGCAAAGCCGGGCGAGGAGCGTTGTCTCATTAGCTCGCCCAAAGTGGCAACTTACGATTTAGCGCCCAGCATGAGCGCTGTTGAGGTGTCGAAAACGCTGGCAGATGCCATTGAAAGTGACAAAGCCGACGTGTACATCGTGAACTTTGCGAATTGCGATATGGTGGGGCACACCGGCAAGCTTGATGCCACGATACAGGCTGTTGAGTGCGTTGATAGTTCCATACGGCGCGTGCTTGACGCTTTGAAAAAGAAGCACGGCGTGGCGTTGCTGACCGCCGATCACGGCAATGCCGACCAAATGAAACAAGCGGACGGCTCACCCATGACGGCTCACACGTGTGCGCTGGTTCCGTTTTCGCTTATCAACTATTCGGGAAAGCCGTTTGCGCTGAAACAAAGCGTCGGATCGCTTTGTAATGTGTCGCCAACGCTGCTTGATATTATCGGCTTGCGCATACCCAGCGAGATGACGGCGGAAAGTTGGCTTGACATGGAGCGCTCCTAGCTAAGCTGGCGCACGTGCGTTTTATATGCAACAGTGTGCGGTTATGGAATGTTAGTTGATATGCAATAAAAAATGTACGTTCGCCGCGAATATGAGTATAATAGCTCTGAGTTGTTTACGTTAGAAAGTGAAAGCTGTGAATCCTTTATTGATTATATTGCTTGTTTTACTTGTTATATCAGGCCTTGGTTTAATTGTATTCATTTTATTGCATTCTGGTAAGGGAACAGGCGTATCCGACATGATTGCAAGTTCTGTGTATTCAAGTCAGTCGGGCACCAGCATTGTCGAGAAAAATCTTGACCGTATTACCATTGTACTTGCGATTATTTTCATGCTTTCACTTATTGCATTGATGTTAATTTATCCACAGGGTTCAATAAATTCTTAAATTTGTACTTCACAGAAGTCGATTTTTCAGTTATAGTACTTTTCGCTGTTATTACAGCATATGTCGGAGTGGTGGAATGGCAGACACGCTAGCTTGAGGTGCTAGTGCCCACATATCGGGTGTGCGGGTTCAAATCCCGCCTCCGACACCATCGTTAAAATTGTGACGCTCGCATCGTTTGGTGCGGGCGTTTTTTTTGTTTGAACGGGTTTTGTTTTGCTGTTTCTGCTTGAAGCCGCCACCGACGTTTCCGTTCCTGCAGCTCGCGTTCGTGCTGCCATCAGCGCCCGCACCACCATCCGCGCCCGCACCGCCATCCGCATTCATGCCGCCACGTTCCCGTTCCTGCGCGTTTGTAGGCATGTGTGCTTTGCTGATTGACAGTAGTTGTTCTAAGACGCCTTAGCGCGCCGTACAAGGTAGATAGAGGGGAAAGAAGCGCAACTCCACAGCACCGCAGCACCACAGACACGTTCAACAACGGTATGCCTGAACGTGGCATTTCCAAGCAGCTTGATAAGCTTATAGATGAAAAGGGGAAGTGTTGGAGGCGACGCCCAGACTCGAACTGGGGATAAAGGCTTTGCAGGCCTCTGCCTTACCACTTGGCCACGTCGCCGTTACTAAAAAGGCCAGCCACGCATGACCGGCCTTTATTCATAAAATGGAGCGGACAACGGGGTTCGAACCCGCGACCCCCACCTTGGCAAGGTGGTGCTCTACCAACTGAGCCATGTCCGCATTGCGAGTGCTTATATTACGTGAAATTGCGCCTTCTTGCAAGCCTTTTTCCAAAAAACTTTGAACTTTATTTCCCCGCGCCCCAAAACCCGCACGCAACAAGCGCATTGCGGGGCGGGGGAACGTGGCAAGCGGTGCGCTTCTTGTGAGTAATCATCAGCGCTAACGGCACGCGCCTGCCTGCATAGTCTATAATACAAACAACATTGCGAAGGTATGAAAGAAAGGTGTTGGCGTCGTGACTGCGTGCTCACAAACTGAAAGCGCACTTGAAGCGCTGCTTTTTTTGGCGGATGCGCCGCTTCCCGTGAAGGAGCTTGCGCAAGCTGTGCACGCATCGCCACTCGATACTCAGCAGGCGCTGGCAAGCCTTCAGACGCGTTTGCGCGAAGACAACCACGGCATTCAGCTGTATGAACTTGCGGGCGGTTGGCAATTTTTATCTGCTGAACAGCACCATCAGATGCTCTATGACTATTTCTCGCTTGAAGATGCGCGCCCTTTGTCGCAAGCTGCCTGCGAAGTGCTGGCAATTGTGGCGTATTTTCAGCCGGTTACGCGTATGCATATCAGCTCGCTGCGCGGCGTTAATAGCGACACGCTTGTGCAATCGCTTATGCAACGCAACCTGTTATGCGAGGTAGGACACTCGCTTGACGTTGGTAATCCGGCGCTTTTGGGTACCACACCAACATTTCTAGACAATTTTAACCTGTCAACGCTTAACGATTTGACTCCTCTTGACAGCTTTGCGCTTTCCGACGAGCTTATTGAGCGCATTCAGCAGAAGTTTGAAATGAATGATTGCATTGTTTCGCCTGTTCAGCAGCCTGAAAAACATGTACGGGAAGCGCAGAGTGCGCTGCGCTTGTATCACGTGCAAGCGCCCACGTCGCCCGCTTCATCGCGCGATAACGCTGAACAGCCTGGTAAAGCAGCGGTATCTTTGGACGCAAAGCCTTCGTCGCATACGCCATGCATTACGTATAAGGGTATCGAAGTCCACTTCGATGACGAGGAATAGTGCGCTCATGAATCACTCACGTTTTGATAACGCTTTACGCTGCACTGCCACACCCACCCCTGGCAACGCACCCACCACTGGCAACGCGCCCGCACCTTCGACATCTCCTGCGCGGCGCGACACCGCCACCGCGCTTCCCACACCCCATAACACCGAGCGCGTTGTTCCCATGCGCTTGCAGAAATTTCTTGCGCGCGCAGGCGTTGCATCGCGACGCGGTTCAGAAAACCTTATGACGGCTGGTCGCGTGCGCGTGAACGGGCAGGTTGTTGTTGAGCTTGGATCGAAAGTGCACCCCTTGCTTGATACCGTTACCGTTGACGACGTTGCCGTTGTGTGGGGGAGCGCGCCTGTGACGCTTGCGTTCCACAAGCCTGCGGGTGTGGTCAGCACGATGCTTGATCCGCAGGGCCGTTCGTGCGTTGCCGACTACATCGACACGCGCGCGTTTCCGGGGCTGTATCCCATCGGGCGCCTTGACAGCAACACAACAGGCTTGCTGCTGTTTTCAACCGACGGAAATTTGGGGCACGCGCTGTTGCATCCCTCGCATCACGTTGCGAAGCGGTATATTGTTCTTGTGGAAGGCCACGTTTCATCTGCGGATATACGTGCGTTTCGCGAAGGCGTGGCCATTGACGGATACACGTGCGCTCCCGCTGACGCACGCTGTTTGCCCGATGCGCGCGCGGCTTATACACGCTATAATCTTGAGTGTTTTCGCAGCGTTGTGAAAAACAAGCGTCAACAGGCAGCGTTTCAGCGTGCGTTGCAGCAAGGTGCGTTCAGCGCTGTGGAGTTGACCATTAAAGAAGGCAAATACCACCAGGTAAAGCGCATGTTTTCGGCATTGCATCACGAGGTGTACGCGCTCCATCGCCAGCAATTTGGACCTGTGAGTGCTGAAGGCATTGCACGGGGAACGTATCGCGTGCTTGAGAGCGCACTTGCAGCTCAGCTGTACGCGTGCGGCGGAATTGCCGTGCCTGCTTCTACAAGCCCAACTGACGATTATCAAGAAAGCAACCAGGTTAACGAATGAATTTTGAGCGTTTTTACACCACGGGTTCCACCGAATTACCACTGGCGAAGTACGTGTTGCGCGGCCACTGCGTTATGCCAGGTGACAAAAGCATTTCGCATCGCTGTTTGATGCTTGCTGCGCTCGCAAGCGGCTGTTCACATTTTACGAACGTCAGCACAGGCGATGATGTTACCTCCACGCGCACCGCACTTGAAGCTATGGGCGCTGTCATTGAAGACGAAGCTTCAAGCAGCACAAATGCACCCGATTCTTATTCGTGTCACGTTACGGGCATTCCCGCGTCGTCGTTTTTGTGGACGCACGCACCTTTGCGCACCGAGGAAGTTTGCCTGCCCCAGCCCGTAGCACTTCAGTGCAACAATTCGGGTACGACCGCGCGTCTAATAAGCGGCATCTGCGCTAATTTTTACCGTCCGTGCGTTCTGCATGGCGACAGCTCGCTTTCACGGCGTGATATGGCACGCGTAGCACGCCCGTTGCGGCAATTGGGAGCACATATTGATCTTACGGGAACAACGCTTCCGCTGCGTACGACACCTTCGTACCTTTCGCCTGCGACAATCTGCCTTGAAAGCCCGTCTGCACAAGTGAAGTCGGCTCTTTTGCTGGCAGCATTGCATGCACCAGGTATTACTCATGTGCAGCTCAAGCAGCTCTCTCGCGATCATACCGAGCGCTTGCTGCATGGTTTTGGCGCGCGTTTTTGGGCAGAAAGCGCTGATAGCCTATATGTGCATGGTGCTCAGCCTCTGCATGCTGTGCGCTATGACATTCCAGGCGATATTTCTTCCGCAGCGTTTATCGTTGCAGCAGCGCTGTTGTGCGCGGGCTCCGATGTGCACATCGATGATGTGGGGCTCAATCCCACGCGTCGTGCGTTTCTAGACGTTCTAAAGCGTGCAGGAGCTGGTGTTTCGTGGGAAGAACACGAAAATGCCGCGCATCACGAACCACTGCAACCACCCGCTGTGCTAACCGAACCTGCTACACCAGGTGCATCGGGCACACCAGTCACACCGTCTGCGTCGGACGCGCCAGTTTCACCGGCGGACGCACCAAGCGTGTTTGCAAGCGAGCCGTGCGGCTCGATTCACGTTCATTCAAGTGCCAGCACATCGGCACGCGCCCTGTGGCGCGGTTTTCACGTTGCTGCTGAAAAAGTGGCATTTCTTATCGATGAACTGCCCATCCTTGCGCTGCTGGCAACGCGCGCCAGCGCGCCGAGCGTTTTTTGCGGCATCGATGAGTTGCGCGCAAAAGAAACCGATCGCGTTGCTGCCATTGAACGCTTGCTTGCATCTTTGGGCGCGCACACCGAGCTTCGCGACGGCGCACTTATTGTTTCGCCTGTTCACCAGCCGTATTTTACACCCGTCCGCCCCTTCGACACGCAGGGAGATCACCGCCTTGCCATGTGTGCTCTCGTTGCCAGTTTGGTGTGCCACGCGCCTTTCCGTATAATAAACACGCAATGCGTTTCAGTTAGTTTTCCTTCGTTTTTGACAACCCTCGAAAGGCTTTTGCATGATAATTGCTCTTGATGGTCCCTCTGGTGTCGGCAAATCGACGCTCTCGCGCGCCCTTGCTCAGCGCTTGCAGTTTTCCTGTTTGGATACCGGCGCGCTGTACCGCTGCGTTGCACTTTCCGTTTTGCGCGCAGGCATTGACGAAACGAATGAAGCGCGCGTCTCTGACCTGGCGCGCAAGGCAACTATTCGCTTTGCGCCGCAGAACAAGGTGTTTTTGAACGATACGGACGTAACGGATGAAATTCGCAGCTCCTCGGTTGAGCGCATCGTAAGCGTAGTAGCGGCGTATCCGTGCGTCCGAGCGGCGCTTTTGGAGAAGCAGCAAGAAATTGGCAGCAGCGGCAATTATGTTGTTGAAGGCCGCGATATTGGATCAACCGTGTTTCCCGATGCAGAATGCAAGTTTTTTCTTACGGCATCGCTTGAAGCGCGCACGCGCCGTCGTTTGCTTCAAAACCAAGAAAAGCAGCACGGCAGTGTTGATGAGCAGGAAGTTCGTGCCATGCTTGCCAAGCGCGACGCCGCCGATGCCGCGCGGGAAGCCTCACCGCTTGTGTGTCCGCCCGACGCGGTGCGCATTGATACAAGCGATAAAAGCTTTGAAGAAGTAATGGCGCTTATTTTGAGTCGCGTGTATGAGGTGTGCCCCGCGCTGCGTAAAGAAGCGTCTGGTCATAACCATATTCCCGTTCCTGAGCAAAAGCCTGCTGAAGCAAGGATTGAACCGTCTCAATCGGCACCAGCATCCGACACCACCGCACCAGCGCCCCACGCTACCGCGCCAGCATCGGCAACAGACACTCCTGCGCCAACGTCCGCATCCGACGCCACATCTGCGCCTCGCACCAAGACTGCCTCGTCGCGCTTTGCGCGCTGGTACGAGCGTTGCTGGGATCTTCCAATGACTGCCCCTGCTCACGAGCGGCACATCAACACCGTTGTTGCAAGCATCGTGCTGGGTGTGGTGTATGCCATCGGGAAGTTGCTGTTTCGCCATCGTTGTGCACACCAGCAGCGCTTTCGTGAACTTTACAAGCATACGGGCGTGTGCGTGGTAAGCAATCACACGTCGTTTCTCGACGTGGTATTTGTGTATCTGTCGCTGTGGCCGCGTGCGTGGGCGCGCTTTTTAGGAAGAAGCACGCTGTTTGAAAACAAGCCCTTTATCTTCAAGTGGCTGTTGTCGCATGTGGGTGTTATCCCTGTTAAGCGCGACAGCGCCGATATGCTTGCGGTGAAGCGCGCCAGCCGTGCACTCAAAGGCGGCGAAGTGGTGTGCATCATGCCTGAAGGAACGCGTCGCGGGCGCGGCAGCAAAAAGCCGCGCATCCATGGTGGTGCGGCACTCATTGCGCGCATGGGCAAAGCGCCGCTTTTGCCGTTGTGCGTTCGCGATGCTGAGCGCATTAAAGAAAAAGGCTCGTGGGTGCGTTTTCCGCGCATTACCACCGAATTTGGCAACCCCATTGTGCTGTCTGATTTCGATTTTCTGCCTAAAGACAAGCGCCTTGAGGGAGCAACATGGTACGCGATGCGCGAAATTTTTGCGCTGCAATTTCGCATTAAGCCTGATGAAGTGGATATGCCCGCCCTCTTCCCCGACGATTTCGATTTCACGCCCGTGTTTCGCGAGCACCCCATTGCGCCGCGCAGCGTCGATGACGTAATAAACACTCTCGTGACACATAAGACATAATTGCAGATATGTTTTATGCTATGGTTAATCGCGCAGGTGTTTGCAGCGAAACGTACCTGCAAGCAAGGTTCGCGCGCTTATCGGCGCGTTAGTGCTTTGCAATTTTATGGTGATGATATAGCTAAAGGAGCTTCATGAAAGTAATTCGAGCGCACTATGCTGGTGCATGTTATGGCGTTCAGCGCGCGCTTAATTTAGCGTTGAAGCAAGCCGAACAGCCGTGCAAAACCTTTACACTGGGGCCTTTGATTCACAATCCGCAAGTGGTGTCTCAGCTTGCTGAACAGGGCGTATCTCAAATCGATTCCGTTGACGAACTCACGCACGACGATGCGGTTGTCATCCGTTCGCATGGTGTAACGCCGCAGGTTATGCGTGCGGTAAGTCAAACCAGTGCCACGGTCGTCGACGCAACGTGTCCGCACGTTTCACGCGCGCAGAAAGCGGCAGCTCAACTTGCTGAACAGCTTGGATGCGTAATTGTGGTGGGCGAGAAGGGTCATCCTGAAGTAGAAGGTTTAGTGGCGTGCGCTCGCGAAAAATGCTCACGCGTGTACGCGCTAACGTCAGTTGAAGAATTGCCTGATAACTTGCCAAAACATCTTGGAATTGTGGTGCAAACCACGCAGCAGAAAGCAATCTTAGATGCGATTGTTGCGCACTTGCAAAAGCGCAATATCACCGTGGAAGTAAAAAATACCATTTGCGACGCTACATCTCAGCGTCAAGACACCGCAGCCGAGCTTGCTCAGCATGTTGACGGCATGGTTATTATCGGCGGCAGAAATTCGTCGAACACCACGCGTTTAGCTGATATATGCAGGCAGTATTGTAAGCATGTCTTTCATATTGAACACGTAAGCGAACTGTTCTCGTGCAACTTTCATGATATTCACGTGATGGGTGTAAGCGCTGGCGCATCAACGCCCGAAGATCAAATTGAAGCCGTGGTTTCCTATCTTGAACAGCTCTCATAGCAGTTTCCTTTCGCGCACACGTTTTCGCGTACGCATGCCGCACAGTTTTCGTAGTTGCCGCCACGCACGCGCTGTATGCGGGTGCATTTTGTTATAATGGCACTACGATTATGTTATGAGGTTTATATGAGTTTACCCTTGGTTGCCGTCGTTGGTCGTCCTAACGTCGGAAAGTCAACATTTGTGAATAGATTGGCCGATTCAAACGATGCTATCGTGCACGAAATGCGCGGTGTAACGCGTGATCGTTCGTATCACCAGGCCTTATGGAACGGTTTACATTTTCGCTTGGTCGATACGGGCGGCATAGAAATGGGAAGCGACGACAGCTTTCAAAGCTCGATACGCGAACAGGCATTTTGCGCTACTGAACAGGCCGATCTTGTGATTTTCATCGTTGATGGCACCGTTGGCATACAGCAAGACGATCAAGAAGTTGCGCGTCTGTTGCAGCGCAGCAATAAGCCAGTGCTGCTGGTAGTAAACAAGCTTGATAACCCTTCCGATGAATCGGCGCTGTGGGAGTTTTATTCCTTGGGCTTGCCGGAGGTGTTCGCCATTTCTTCACTGCACGGGCACGGCACGGGAGATTTGCTTGATGAAGTGGTAAAACAACTGAAATCATTGCCGTGTGACACCACCAACACGCCTGAAGAAGAAGGCATCAACATTGCGATTATTGGCCGCCCGAATGCGGGAAAATCGTCGCTTGCGAACAAGCTGGTTGGCAAGGAGCGCTCGATTGTTGCAAATGTTGCTGGTACCACGCGCGATGCCATTGACACGCGTATCGTGCACGAAGGCCAGGCGTACACGATTGTTGACACGGCGGGCTTGCGCAGAAAAAGCCAGATAGACGAGTCGGTTGAGTATTACGGTTTCGTGCGTGCGATGCGCGCTATCGACAGAGCCGACGTTGCGCTGCTGGTCATCGACTCAACGCTTGGCCTTACCGATCAAGATCAGCGCGTTGCGCGCTTTGCGCTTGACCGGGGTTGTGCGCTTATTGTGGTGCTTAACAAGTGGGATATCGTGGGCGACGCTCAAGCAAAAGAGGATGTTCGCACGCTTATCAAAGACCGTTTGATGTTTGTTGGCTATGCGCCTGTTATTGCGCTATCTGCGCTTACGGGAAAAAATCTCCAAAACATTTGGGCTCACATCAACCACGCGTATCAAACTTTTACGGGCAGCATTCCCACGAACAAGCTCAACGTGTGGCTTGAGGATATTCGGCACTATGGCCATACCGTTAGCGCTGGTAAAAGCATACTTCGCTTGAAATACGTTACGCAAACGGGCACGTGTCCTCCCGTGTTTACGTTTTTTGCAAACCGTCCCGATTTGGTTGATGACAACTACGAGCGCTATCTGGAAAATAGAATGCGCGAGCAGTTTGATTTGGAAGGCACGCCTGTGCGTTTTAAGTTTAAGAAGAAAGATTAGCCACTGGAACAGGCGGGGTAGGGCATTAAGAGGAAAGCTGGCGAACGTTTGCGACGCGCTTAACCGCGAATTCAAGTCCAAACCGAAACACAAGCCGCTTTGCATTGCGGCATTGAAGCGCAGGCCGCATTGAAACAAAAGGAGTACGCGTGCTAATTAGTGCAATTATCTGCGGAGTTGTTTCTTTTTTCCTGGGAAGCATTCCTTGGGGCGTGATTATCTCGCGCTTGTTTTACCACACCGATATTCGTCGCGCAGGAAGCGGGAACATTGGAACTACAAACGCCCTGCGCACGCTGGGAAAACGCGGCGGAATTGCCGTTTTCTTGCTCGATTTCGCAAAAGGCTTCGCAAGCGCGTTTGTGCCGTGCGGCGTTTTGGCGCTTATGCACCTTGCACCGATGGAGCCTTTTATGAACACTACCAGCGAACTTGCCCTACAAGCGCTGGCGTTTGCCTGCTGCACACTCGGTCACATTTTTAGCCCGTGGCTGTCTTTCAAAGGCGGGAAAGGCATCGCCGTTGCCTTTGGCTGCTTGTTGCCCATTTTGGGTCCTCTGCCGTGGATTCTTGAATTTATGCTCTTTTTGATTTTGGCGGTTGTGAGCCGCTATGTGTCGCTTGGATCGTGCGCTGCTGCGCTGTCGTGCCCCTTTATGACTGCGGCAGTTTTCCCAGGTAACCTGTGGGTTATTGCCTTTTTTAGCATTGGGTCGCTTGCGGTAGTGTGGGCACATCGCGGCAATATCGCTCGCTTGCTGAACGGTACCGAGAAACCATTTTCTGTGCGCTCCAAACAGCGCGACAACTAGGAGTGTTCTATGAAATGTGCTGTTATTGGCTCGGGTTCGTGGGGAAGTGCGCTGGCTTCCGTTCTGGCACGTCAGGGACATCAGGTGCACATGTGGGCGCGCCGCAGCGAAATTGCGCGCGAAATTCAGCTCCAGCACACCAACGCCAGCTATCTTCCCGATGTTGCGCTGCCAAGCTCTATTCAGGCGTCTTGCAATCTTGACGAAGTGGTGCACGGTGCGCAGTTAGTGTTGGTGGTAACGCCTTCCCAGGTGATGAGAAGCATATCTCAGCAGCTGGCAGCGTGTATAACGCCCTCGATGCATGTGGTGTTGTGCTTTAAGGGCATCGACTATCAAACAGGTAAAACACCCGATGAAGTGTTTGCAGAAGCGCTTGCGCAGCATACGCGTCTTGCTGTGTTGTCGGGTCCTAATCATGCTGAAGAAATTGTTCGCGACATTCCGTGCGCAACGGTGGTTGCATCCTACGATGCCGCCTGCGCGCAATTTGTACAACAAGCGCTTAGTTCGCCGCGATTTCGCGTGTA
>CAMPNZ010000011.1 GCA_946892075.1 uncultured Coriobacteriales bacterium | reverse complement strand
CGAAAAGCGGCTTCAAGGCGCTGGTTGTTGGCTGGGGCAACCCCTTCGAGCAGCACAACGTGGCAAATTGGTTGCGTAGCGCGCGCGAAAAGGGCGACCTCGAATGCGTGATTTCGTTCGACTTCCAACAAACCAAAACGGTGGAATACAGCGACGTTGCCTTTGCGTGTGCTAGCTGGTACGAAAAAACCGAGCTGGTTATTACGCCGCTGCATCCGTGGGTGCAACTTGAACGCCCCTTGGTGGACCCGCCTGGAGAAGCACGCCCCGAGCTGTGGATATGCAAAGAGCTTGCCAACCGTCTTGCTCCTGAGCGCAAAAACCAATGGCCGCAATGCACGCCTGAACAGGCAGAAAGCGCAGCGGAAGATGTGCTAGCTACGCTGCTGAAAAACGGCGGCCCTACCATCGAGCACATTACGGTGGACGACCTGAAAAAAGGCCCCTGCAAATTGGCGCACGCAAACCCAGGTGAAAAGGCCATTCCCTTCTACGCGCAAATTCACGAAGGCAAGCCGTTCCCAACCGTGTCGCGCCCCAACCCGTACCCAAAAACGGCGAAGTTCGTGAAATCGGGCCGCATCGAATTCTACAAGGACGAAGACCGCTTCCTGCAGTTCAAAGAGCAGCTTCCGTGCTACAAACCGGCGTTCGTCGACACCGAGCTCAAAGCCGACCCCGACGCGCTGAAAAAGTTCCCGTTCGCCTACGTAACACGCAACAGCCTGTTCCGCGTGCATTCAACGTACTCGAACAACCCGTTCATGCTTGAGCTGCAAAACAACACGCCCAAAGCGTTCATGAACCCGCACGACGCGGAAGAAAAGGGCCTTCACCAGGGCGATGTTGTGGAAGTGTACAACGACCGCGGCCGCATCAGTGCCGCGCTTGTGTGCGACCCGGGCATGGCGCCAGGGCAGGTAATCTTCGATCAGGGCTGGTGGAGCCGCTATACCGGCGAGGAAAGCTACAACTCGCTCATTTTCCCGTGGATTAACCCCATCCACGAAATTTACTACATGTCAAGCGTGTGGTCGCCCAACATGGCGTGGAACGAATGTCTGTGCAATGTGCGTTTGCTGGAAGCGGGCGGCGCGCGTAAGGAAGTGATGTCATGAGATACGGAATGGTAGTTGACCTGGATAGATGCATTGGATGCCGCAGCTGTGCGGTTATTTGCAAAACGCATAACGCCGAGCCTGAAGGCATTTGGTGGAACCGCGTGTTCGTGCCGGGAGCGCCTGAATGCGGCACGTCGGTTACGGTGAACGGCGCCCCGCGCATGGAGTTCGTGCCTATTAGCTGCCAGCATTGCGACAACGCGCCGTGCCAGAGTGTGTGCCCAACAGGCGCAACGTATACCGACGACACGGGCACGGTGCTGGTCGATTACGACCGCTGCATTGGATGCCGCTACTGCATGACGGCGTGCCCCTACAACGTTCGCCAGTTCAACTGGGGAAAGTCGCCCGAAATCAAAAGCGCCGACGGCAAAACCTACTCTTACGGCTATCCCGAGGAGTATCGCGAAAACGGCCACCTGGTGTACACGCCGCATCGTCCCGACGGCGTGGTGGAGAAATGCACGTTTTGCAAGCAATACACGTCGAAGGGTCTTGAGCCGGCGTGTTGTAGTGGATGCCCAGCTAATGCGCGCATTTTTGGCGATTTGGACGATCCGAATTCCTCGGTGTCGAAATATCTGGAAGGCAAGAAAACCTTCATTTTGGGCAAAGAGCACAACACGCGCCCGAAAGTTATTTATGTGTCGTCAACGCGCGGCACGCTTCAGGAGGTGTAGCCCCATGTCAAAGGAAAATTTTACAGCGCGTAACAGCGCCCATGAGAACGGGAACAGCGGGAACGGGAACGTTGCAGCTAGCGGGAACGGGAACGTGAACGTGCCCGCAACCGCCGCGCCCGCAACCGCCGCGCCCGCACCAGCGCCCCGGTCCGCCGCGCACGCGTTCCTCGCTCTTGTATTTGCGCGCCACCGCAGCGCCATTGTCGTGTCGCTTATTGCAACCGCCATCGGCGCCATCGCGTGGATAGCCATGCTCACATGCGGCCTTCTTACCACCACGAACATGAGCAACATCTTTAACTGGGGGCTTCTTATTGCCATTTTCGCGTTCCTGGTAGGCTTCGGCGCAGGCGCGCAATTTCTGGCGTCCATTTTGTACCTGCGCGACCAAACGCGTTTTCGCAACCTCGCATGCTACGCGCAAGCCATTAGCCTTGCCGGCGGCGTTGGCGCAGGTGCAGCAATCGTGGCCGACCTTGGTTCTCCCAAAAACATGCTGAACATGATTTTGCACCCCAACCCTCAATCGATGCTTACGTGGGATATGGTGGCGCTCAGCCTGTTTTTGATCGTGTCGCTTGTGTGCCTGATTGCCCTTGCGCGCACGTGGAAAAGCACCAAAGCGTGGATGATTGCGGGCTTTCTTGCGGCGCTGTTTTTGCAGGTCGTCGAGGGCTTGCTGTTCGCACTTAATTCCGCGCGTACCTGGTGGCACAGCCCCATTATGCCCATCGATTTCATCTGCGTGGCGTTTGTGTGCGGCGCGGCTGCGCTCGTTGGCGTGTGCGCTGTATCAAAACGCGCCGGCGGCATTAGCATGGCACGCTCGCTGAGCCCTGTGCTGTGCGTGGCAGTGTTCGTTCATATTGTGCTTATGGCTGCAGAGTTCGTGAATTTACACATCGAGAACACACCTGCATCACAACAAGTGTTGCATGTGTTGGGCGTGTATGCCCCGTTATACGCTGTTGAGCTGCTGTTCCCGTTGATAGCTGCCTTGGTGTTGTGGTTTACGCGCCGCCGCGCGCAGCATAAAACGTTTTTGGTGTCGGTGCTGGTGGTGGCGTGTGGCATGCTTGCCCATCGCATGATGCTGCTGTATCCAGCTTTTGCGGCGCCAACGCTTTTTGTTGGTTTGTCGAACGCACCGTCGCCCGAGTGGGCATATCCTATTGCTACGGGTTTATACGCGAACAACGGAACTGCCTTCGAGATGGGGCAGGCGTATATCCCCTCGGTTGTTGAAGCGATAAGCGTTTTGCTGCCAGTTGGTTTGTCGATTGCACTCATTTTGGTGGCTTTGAACTGCGTGTTTGCACACATGAACCGCTCTGTACCAGCGTGCGAGTAAGGCGTGGCTGGCCTCTGAGTGTGGATAATCCCGCGGCAATGTCCGCTTTTTCAAAATTATGGTGCGTGTGCCTTTCGCACATGCACCTTCCCGTGCACACCTTCCCGCACACTCGCATCCGTTTCACACTCGTACTCGCGCGCACGTTCTCGTGCTTGTTTCGTTTTACATCTCCACGCGCACCTTCCCGTGTATCCGTTTCGCACTCGTGTCCGCACCCGTTTTCGAATCAGCCCGCGTATTCGTTTCACACCCGTTTCACACCAGTTTGTCGCTTGCGGGTCGCGCTCGCACCCGTTCACGAATCTGCCCGCACAAGCGGCGCTGGCCCCCTTCGGCGCCTTTCTTCATACGAATTGAGCAACACGTAACACCACTTTTTGCGCATTGACAGGCGGATATAGTAAAAATAATGTGTTGCGTATATGCAGTTTTTCATTCTTATCGATAAGAAATAAACAAGGAGTTAAACTCCTTTTACCATTTTTTTAATACTTTTCTATTGACAAACTAGTCATCAATTATAAAGTTAAACACATATCATTAACTCTCATGTAAGGAGAATTCTATGCGGTCAATCAAGAAAGCTGCCATTGTGGCAGGATTATCTGCTGGAGTTATTGCAGGTGCAGGCCTTGTTCCTGCGCTCGCTAACGTCACACCTGCGTTTGCGGGGGGGGGGTCTGAGAGCCAACCTAATGTAGCCCCAGCCGCCGGAACGGATCATCAAGGCGGCGACCAAAAGCCTGGTAACACCGCGCAACCAACTGGCACGCAAACTCCAAGCGGCAAGCAACAAACAACTCCTAGCGGCACGCAAAACCCAAGCGGCAAGCAACAAGCAGCTCCTAAAGAAATAAAAATCCCTGATGGCGTTGAATGCTATACTTCTTCCTACACCAAACTAACTAAGCTTGATGAAAAAACCATCAAAAATGTAGGTCAAATTGCTGTTACAAAATATGACGATACTACCAGTAAAGATATTTTTAACTTCATAAGTACTATATTTCAAAAAAACCGCAGCATGGATATGCTGTATTATCGTGTGCCAATTACAAAGCAAGATGAACTGAGCAATTTCAAATCATTCCTTACTCAGTTATCAACATTACAAAAAGATACAAACCCGGTGATTAGATTTTTCAACATAGACACAGCTCCAAGCGCAGATCAATGGGGAGGTTTTGTAGAAACAATCAATGCGAATTTGCCACAGGTAGAGTCTTTAGACTTATTACGTGTTCCTAAAGATGTTGATCTTTCTCAAGCCGCGAAAATCGATTTTTCAAAATTACCATGCAATAGTTTGTCTGTTTCATCAGCGCTTCTTAACGATTCTTTAAAAGACACAAAAAATATTACAAAGCTTCAATTGTATATTGACGCTCAGAAGGTTAATGTTAGCTTACCTGAAAATATTACGAGTTTAACCTTGGATAGTCTTTCTCCAATTGATGCATCTAAGGTTGATTTGAGTGGTATTACTGTTAGCCAAAAGCTTACAGAATTAGATGTACCAGGTGCATTAGCAAGTAAGGCACTACCAATCGTTAATAAAAACAAACAACTTCAGAAGGTTTCAATTCACGCACCGTATACAATAAAAGCAGACGATAAAATCAAATACTCTGACGATGCGCTTAAAGTGTTGTCCACAGATTTAGAGTCTGTTAAGGATTCCTTGCCCAAAGATGTCACTTTGCGTGCTTACGGCTTAGTAAAAGCTGACAATGCTATTTTCAAAACTCTTGCAAACCCCGATCGTAGTTTATCTTTGTCAAATACGCTTATTGAAGGCGCAGCCGATACTACACAGATTAAGGGCTTCAAACTGGTAACTGAGAGTGCACATCAGTTGGTAGCTGAAAACAATGGTCCTTGGATTGCAACACTTTCCGCGTTAGCACAAGTTAATGGTGCAAAGACAGAGACGGAAGAGCCTAATGCCAAGAATGATAATAAATATGCCATTTTGCTTCAAATTTCACCTAATCAGACGGGGCTCTCAGAAACTGAGATCCAAATGAGATTCGACACCAAGGACGCGCGCGACGCGGCTAAGAAGGCGCTTTTCGACTCTGTTGCTGAAACCAAGGCTGTGCATGAAAAAGCAACTACAAAAGTTGGCAATATAGCGATGGAAGTTCCTAACAATTTGTCTAATTCAGTAGATAATCAGTTAAAGGTGTCTGATTCGTTTGCTAAATTAAGTTTCTATAACGGTATTCCTGAAATGAGTGCACAACAGTTACAAACCGCACTCGATAAGGTGGATGCTGATGTTAAAGCAGCTGAAAAAGCTTATGCTGACAACAAAAATGATGCTAAAAGAATTGAAGTAACAAAAGCATGGGCAGAGCAAGTAAAGAAAGAAGATAAAGCTTATACGGAGCTTGCGAAGGCGGCTGATCAAAAAGACATTAAGCAGTTTGATGAAGCCCTTAAAGCGCTCGATGCCAAGCCTGCTGAGGGATCTCAGACAATCGATACGCAGAAAGCATTTACTGGTATCAAGGCAGCCTATAATGCAATCCAAGCAACGTATGCAAACGCTCATAAAGCTGACCTGAAAAAGGCCATTGCAGAGAAAAAAGCAGCGCTGCAAAAAGAACTCGATAACTTCAAGGGTGCCGACATTTCTAAGTGTCTTGAACTGAAGGGCATGATTGGCGCATGTGAAGCTCTTGAAAAGAAATTCGAAAAAGCATCAGGTCAAAGTGATGAACCGAAACTGGAAGCAGGCGATTTAGCACTTATTCAAGGTGTAAGCGCCGATGCTGATACGGTTATTAAAGCTGCGCAAGAATATGCAAAGACGCAAACACAGACTACCCCAAGCACGCCAAGCCCAAGCCCGCTGCCTGCACCTAACCCCAGCACCCCCACGCCAGGAGCTGCTGGTGGCACATCAGGCGGCAACACGGGTACGACTGGTAAGGCTACAAAATCAACCTTCGATACCGTGGCAACGCGTCTTGCGGGCGAAACAATGTATGACACCATGCAAAAAATCGTGCAAAAGGCCTTCCCGAACACCTGCAAGCAGGTTGTGTTGGCAACAGGCGAAAGCTATTATGATGCCCTTTCTGCAAACTCACTTGCTGGCAGCCTGAATGCTCCCGTGTTGCTTACCACGAAAGCTGGCTTGCCCGAGCAAACCATCAACGAGCTTAAGCGCTTGAAGCCTGAACAGGTATTTATCTGCGGTGGTACCAACGCTATTAGCAACAAAGTAGCCGATCAGTTGAAAGATATGAAAATCAAAACCGAGCGCCTTGCTGGTCAGTGGGCCGATGACACGGCAAACGACATTGCCAAAAAGCTTGACAATTCCGACACGGCAGTTGTAGCAACCAGCTGGGGCTTCCAAGACGCGCTTTCTGCGGCAAGCTTTGCGTACTCAAAGAAAGCTCCTATCTTCCTTGCAAGCTATCAAAACGCAACCCTTTCTGCCGCAACGATTCAAACGATGAAGGCAAAAGGCGTAAAGAAGGTATACATTGTAGGTGGCGCGGCGGTTGTATCAAGCGCTGTGGAAGGCCAGCTGAAAGCTGAAGGCATCGCATTTGAGCGTGTAGCAGGAGAAACAGCCTACGACACCAGCGCTCAACTTGCCACCAAACTTATCTCACTTGGCATGAGCGTGAACAACTTAGGTGTTGCAACTGGTTGGGGATATGCCGATGCGCTTTCTGGCGCTGCCCTGTGCGGACAAAACAACTCCATTATGCTACTTGCTGATGACGGCAACCAAACGACCGTCAAAGGTGTTGTGAAAGACAACAAAGAAAAAATTAGCAACATGTTTATCTTTGGTGGCGATAAGGTTGTTGGCGGCAAAGCAGTTGACGCTTTGAAAGAAGTGTTCAACGGCTAAGTGTCTATGCGCGCTTAGCTAAGCTGCACCGACGCCCTTTGCGCAAGATGTTACTTGTGTGAACTGGGAAAACATCTTCGTGCGCTGGTGCGCTTTGTGCACGCACTTGCTTTAAACAGCTACGAACAAGGTTGGGCGGATTGCTCCGCTCAGCCTTGTTTTTTTGTGCCGCTGCACACTCACCGGGCCGTTTCTTGCCGCCGTGCCGCCGTGCCGATGCGAGCACCCGCAACCGCCACCACCAGCGCCCGCGCCGTTCCGCGCCACCGCGCTGTCACTCGTGCCGTTCCGCTTCATCTCTCCGACACGTTCCCCACATGCTGTATACCGTTATATATATTGTAATCTGACACTAACACTAATCTATTATTTAATATTCAACTTATATTCAAACTTATATTTATATAAGTAAATATAAACAAAATTTATATTTTGAACCCCTATTTTTATTTAACCATGGTAAACTTCTGTAACTGAGGCGTAATCATTTACAAAGGAGGAATGAATGAAGCAAACACCTATTTGCTTGTTGATTGCTGCAACGCTTGCAATAGGTCCCTTTAATGGTGCATATGCTGTGCCTTCATCAGGCGATACGCATGATACGCAGCCTATACACCATGTAAAGGACGCACCAAGCACGCACACCAACTTGTACATGAACACACAAAACGCATTTCAGGAGGGGAATTTTGCCCGCTGGGGTGGCAGCGTTACAACGCCGCCTCGTTTAGAGCCTCAGCGCACTAAATTCTCGTACATTGTTGAGTTTACCAGCTCTGATATGCGCGAAAGCGTGAAAGCCGCTCTTAGCAAGATGAAAGACGTAAAAGTTCTGTACGATTACAGTATCTTGTTTCAGGCGGTTTCCGTTGAAACGTATCCCGAGGTAGCTGAGGCGTTGCGCTACGCAAAAGGCGTCAAAAGCGTAGAAGTGTGCTCTGCGTTGCAACCTTTAAGCAAGCAGAACAAAGCTGCTGCTCAGACTGCAGAAGCGGCTGCTCAAAACGCGGCCACAGCAGCTGCTCAGGCCGCACCATCAACATCGGTAAGCTCGGTTGAACGCGAGCAAGCGCGCAAGCTTATCAATGTTGACAAAGCTATCGCGTACCTGAAGGCGCTCCACGAGCAAAATCCTGATAATCCCATTGCGCAAAATTATGACGGGCGCGGTATGCGTATTGCCCACATGGATACTGGTATGGATGCATGGCATCAGGATATGCGCATCGACTCTGATGCAAAAGGCGCTAAGGGTTATATGGATAAAGACAGTCTGAGCCCTGAAGATCAGCAGTTCTACATCAACGAAAAAGTGCCCCATAGCTTCAATTATTTAACGGGTGGCAAAGTTACCAAAGAGCTGGGCGATGATGGCGAAGAGTACGCAGATGCCCACGGTATGCACATTGCTGGTATTCTTGCTGCAAATGCGAAAGACCCTACCAAAGGCGTTGTGGGCGTAGCTCCGAATGCGCAAATCCTGTCCTACAAAATTTACTCCGACATCAGCGAGGCTTTTGCTGGTGACGAAACGATGTTCCATGCGTTTGAAGATGCCATCAGCCACCACGCTGACGTTATTTCCATTTCGTCAGGCTTCCACGGAACTGGGCTTGTGGGCGAAAAGTATTGGAGCGCTATTCGTCATTTGCGCCACGCTGGCATTCCCGTATGTGTTGCTGCAGGTAACTACGCAACATCAGCGGCTGACAACTCGTGGGATTTGTACCCCGATAACGCACTGAATATGATTGATACCGGCAACCAAACGCGCACTGCTGCGCATGAAGACGCCATTTCTGTTGCAAGCGCACGCAACAACCACATCAATCTTTCAAGCGTTTCTATTAACGGACACGAATTCCCGTATGCGCAAATTGGCGTTTTCTTTGATGAAAACAAAGTGATGGGCACCTCAAACGACCCGCAAGCGCGCATGAAAGATAAGTCCTTCAAGTTCATTTACCTGGGCAAATGTCAAGATGAAGACATCGCAGGAAAAGATCTTGCAGGCAAAATTGTTGTTATGGATCGTATTTTCTCAACCGACATGAAATATGCGTTTAAGAAAGTACGCGACAAGGGCGCTGTGGCTGTTATCGTTGTGAACACGGTGTCATATTACAACCGCGACAACTGGAAAACCGTTCCTGCCATTGGCTATGAACGCGACGATCATACGCATGTACAGGTGTTTTCGCTGTCGGGCAATGACGGTAAAACGCTGTGGGATATGATTACGAACAAAGCTGATCAAAATCAGAACACCCCAGCTCAAGCGGCAACGAATGGCACTGCTGCGTCAGCAGCCTCAGCTTCTTCAACCGCTACCGGTACCGCTCCAGCGGCTACGGCACAAAATCTCGATTACAGCGCGAACATGGACGCTTTCGACGCTCATAAGCCGAAAATCGGCCAGGAAAAAGAGCTACCACTTCATTTTACGGGCCGCTTCTTTGTGGAAAGCGATAATGTTGTGCCTGCTGGTTCTACATCGTGGGGCCCGCGCACCGACTTGTTGCTGAAACCCGATGTATCTGCTCCTGGTAAGAACATTTACTCGACGCTGAATAACAACGCCTACGCCTATGATAGCGGCACGTCAATGGCAGCGCCGTTTGTGTCAGCTTCCACGGTGCTTATACGCCCGCGCTTAAAAGAGCTGGTAAAAGACGCAAACCTGGTAGCAGCGAATATCGACTTGGTTACCCTCACGAAAATTATGCTGCAAAATACAGCACACCCCATGGTCGATCCAACCACCAGCGATCAAAGTTCCGCAGGGCATTTATTTGCTTCCCCGCGTCAGCAAGGAGCAGGTCTTATTGATGTTCTTGCTGCATTGAAAAATAATGTTGTGGTATCAAGTGCCGCCAAAGGCAGCGATGGCGCGTATAACGAGTATGGTGCTGTATCGTTGCGCGAAATTAAAGGCGCTTCGAAGCATTTTGACATTACCTTGCGCAATACGTCCGACGCTCCGTGCACGTTTAATGTTTCATCAAGTAGCATTACGACCGATGGTGAAATATCAAAAGTAAAGCTCGATGAAAACTTTGAGGGTGAAGGCAACGCTGCAGGAAAGAAAACCGTTGCTGAAATTCATCCTGTGAAAGTAAAGGGAGCCTCGGTGCATTTTGATGCTGCAGGCGATAATGGATCAACGGTCACGATTACGGTTCCTGCTCATGGCACCTACAATTTAGCAGGTAGCTTGAATGTTGGCGAAGCTGCAAACGCTAACAAGTTCGTTGAGGGCTTCTTGAGCTTCAAATCGCAAACTGCCAATCAACCCGACCTGTCGATGCCGTTTATGGGCTTTGCAGGTAATTGGAATGCAGAAGAAATTATCGATAAGTGGGCATGGGAAAAAGGCTCACGTTCTGGCCATATTGTAGGATATGACGAAGAAGGCAAGCTTAAACGCCCCGGTACCTTGAATGTTGGTGTTGGTGGCGAACACGACATCGATATGTTCCATCCAGAAGGCGTTATCCAAAATACCGCCGATGGCAACCCGAACCAGGTGCAAGACCCAACGTTTTTCTCGCTGAACAACGTAAGCACCAATTTTGGGCCAGGGAATGAAACCTATAACGCGGTACGTGCGTGGGCAAAACATCTTGCTGCTCAAAATCCATCGGCAACACCTGCCACGCCAACAGGCACAACGGATGATACCAGCAGCGAAGTGGGTGCCCAAGACTCATCGAACAGCCCCTTAATTAGCAATTGCACGCGCAATAAATCGGTTGTTCCTGCACCTTTAATTTTGCGTTCATGCAACGATGCTAAAGTGTCAATTGTGAACCAAAAAGACGAAAAAGGACAGCGCGTGTTGCGCACCCTTGCCGTTCAGCAATTTATTCGCGGCATCTTGAACAGCAGGGCAAATGACGCAAAAGGCATGAAAATGTCAAAGCTGAAAGTGAATGCCGATTTGCGTTGGGATGGACAGGTATATTCACCGAAAACCATTGATGTTCCTTCATTTGATGCAAGCGAAAGCGCAACGCATCAGGTTATTAACCCCGGCTTAACGTCTGTTGCCGAAGGGCAGTATTGGTATAAATTCCAGTATCGCTTAACACCCGATTATCCTTATCAGGTGTCATATATTCCGGTAAAAGTGGATAACACAGCGCCTGAAATTGTGCGCGTTGACGCTTCAAACCCGGCAAGCATTAAGATTTTCGCGCGTGATAGTTACCATCAGCAAAAAGATGTAAGCAAAACAGAATTCGACTTCGACCAAATTTTGCATCCGGAAGCCTTTGAAACGAAATATATTCCCGTATGGCAAGTAGATGCTGGCTTTGTTGATGGCGAAAATAATCTGCAAAAGAAGCTTAAGGTGCTTAAAGTAGACAATCCAGGTTCGGAATTAACGTCTGAGGATAAGCAAAACGGCATTAGTGAATATACCATTGAGGATGTAACAAACGAACTTTTACCTGGTAAAACACTTGAAATTGTTGCCCTTGACGGGTGCTCAAATTTCTCGAAGCGCTTCCAGGTACAGTTTGGTGAAGCTGCTAACGGAACACTGCCTTACACGTGTGTTTCTGATGCTGACAACTCTAATAGCCCAAAACAGCAGGGAGTAATACAAAACTTGAAGATTGCTCCTGCGCCAAGCACCCCGTCAGGTAGCACAAGCACATCCACGCCATCGAGTGAGCCTGTAAGCTCACAGAAACCGACTATGGCTATCGATTATAAACAATCTGATATAGAAAAAGATTTGTCAAAAATCGTATTGCCAACACGGGTAAAGCCGAAGCATTATCAGAAGAAAGATCCCTACACAGATGAAACAATAGACTACGAAGACACAGGTGAGCAAGGCAAGAAAGATAGCGATGGTAAGCCTCTCTACGACGATGGCACGCCTATCGAAACGGTTACCGCAACTCTTGAAGATCATCATGACGGCAGCTTTAGCATGTATTTCAAGAACGCAAGCACGGGCAAAAAGGAAAAGAATTGCGATTATGTCGCTTTGGTAAAGCCTCTTGCAGATGGCGGGTTTGATATACGCGGTACGCTCTATAACGTATCACCGCAGGCAAAACTTATGTCGCGCCCGTACATTAACGGTAGCGATAATCACAAAGGCAAAGAAGTAGTTACATACAATTTCCGCAAGGAAGGCGAACGTACAGCGCTCGATTTCGATTTGTATGCCAATACCGACGACATCAGTAACGAAGATGGGTACGACTTCAGTGTTGACCAGCGTTTATGTGTTGTTGATCAGGGGAACGAAACGAATGTAGCAGTTATTAAAATTACAACCGATCACGCGGTAACTGTAGAAAAATCGAAGGTTTGTGCGCCAGCAGGCGATGGCTTGGATCAAATTACTGAATGCGGTGGTACGAAGAAGACAACTGCTACTCCTTATACCGACACCAACAACAATACCTATTATGTTGTGAAAGACCATTTGAAGTTGCAACCAGGGTATGCTGTTAAAATTACATCGTACAATCCAGGAAAAACAGGCTTAGCGCCGCTCTTTACCAAGACGTATTATTGCGACTCAACAGACGGTCATCATGATTACGACTACGACAATGATAAAGCCCTGCCAGAATATATGTTCTATGTGCCTATTCGCGTTCTTCAAGGATTTAACCAGGTAAACTACCAAGTGTTTAAGATTGCCTGTGACGAAAACGGTAAGGCGAAAACACCGTTAGAGCTTATAGACGATAAACAGTCTGCTAAGAAGAATATCGTTTCCGAAGAAGGAAAATGCATTTATGTTGATATGAATCGTCCCGAGCTGCGCATTGATAAAAACTTCTTCAACCCCGTGGTATTTTCAAGCCATGATGCACAGGCCGCTGGCGAATCCAGAAACGTCGTATACATTAAGCAGAGCCCGTTGAAGCTGAAAGGAACGCTGGGCGATAAAGGAGGCTTTAACTGGAAGTTCCGTATTAACGAAAGTCAAGTGAACGAATACCTTATTTATGGCGATTTAACGAGCGATAATACACGACCCTTTAGTGTTACTATTCCATGCGAAGATGGCGATCGTCTTGACTGGGCTGCGTCTGATTATGTAGGCAATCAGCCTGATCATCTTAACGATCTTGATGGGAAGCAATATCAGCCAACGTATCACGATCAGTATTATATTTATCTTGATAACGTGAAACCAACGCTGAGTGTGAAATGCGAGTCGAGTGAGAAGATTGATCAACAGGCAAAACAAACAGGCGACAGCTTGTCTATTCCGTATTCAAAAGATGATGGAAACCAGCTGTTTGTAAACATTGCCTATTCTGATAAGCGCAGCGAGAAAAGTGGGAACATCCCTGCTAAACCAGGTAAAATTCAATGGCATAGCATAAAGATTAATGGCAAAGAATACGATCCAGGCACTCCGCTCAAAGCATATGCGCCGCTTGCAGACTATGACAATAACGATAACCAGTTTGATTACTATAAGATTGATGTAACAGCAGGCGATTATGCAGGCAATGTAAGTGCTACATCGTGCGTATTTGAGTTCCCGCACAGCGAAGATGCAGATGAAGTGCCATCGTTTGCTGATGTTAAAGAAAAAACACCGACGCAAAAGAGCTTTACCGTGACCCTGGATGGTAATGGTGCGACAGCAACACAAGACGCATCTGCGCCTACGAGTAGCACGGTTCTTGCTGGCGAAGATTTCACCTTGCCTGAATGTATGTTCAAAGCACCTGATGGTAAGGTGTTTAATGGTTGGATTTTGCACGACACCGGACGCGACGCGCTTCATGCAGTAGGAGAATCGTTTATTGTAAAAACGCCTCTTACGTTTAAGGCGTCGTGGGTTGATGCGCCTGGTACGCAGAGTGCTCCTGTAACAGTTACATACGAGAAAAATGGCGGCTCGAACGGCAGCGACGCGGCGGTAACCTTGCCAAAAGGTTCTACATACACGCTGCCGAAGTGCTCGTTTACTGCTCCTGAAAATACAGCATTTAAAGCTTGGTCGGTAAATGGTGCCACGCACCAGCCAGGCGATACGGTTACCGTTAACGAAAACACGATTGTAACAGCGCTGTGGGAATCAACGACGCCTGCGCCTTCTCCTTTGCCGGAGCAAACTACTCCCAGCTCAGGAACTACAAGTGGCTCCGATAATGGCGCTACGTCAGGTGATGCTGGCACGTCGGGAACGGCAGGCGGTGCTGGTGGCTCTGGCGCGGCTGGAACGGCTGGCGCTAGCACGGCTTCCACGCCTACGAACTCGAACGCTGCTGTTCAAGCCGTTCCCTATCCGCAGGAATGCACGCCCGTACAGGGAGCAACCGCCGAAGACACCATGCAGCACATCGTGAACACCGTGTTCAGTGGATCAACGGGTGCTGTTTCTGAGGCAGTGCTTGCAGGCAAAGATAGTTACCTTGACGCGCTTTCCGCAAATGCGCTGGCAGGCAGCTTGCATGCCCCCGTGTTGCTGACGAACGTCGATGCGCTGCCTACGCAAACGATCGATGAGTTGCAGCGCCTGAAGGTTCAGCGCGTGGTTGTGTGCGGCGGCGAGCACGTTGTAAGCCCTGCTGTTGAACAGCAACTTGCGGGCCTGAACATCCAGGTGAAGCGCATTGCGGGACAGTGGGCCGACGACACGGCAAACAGCATTGCCGAGAACATCAAGAACCCGTCGGATACGTGTTTCATTGCTACTAGCTGGGGATACGCCGATGCTTTAAGCGCGTCACCGTACGCGTACGAGCATCATGCGCCTATTTTCCTGACGAATTACAACAGCGCGGCACTTGACAAAAATACCATTTCAGCCATCAAAAAGGGCGGCTATAAGCACGTCTATATCGTTGGTGGCGAAAGCGTGGTGTCGCCTGAGGTTGAGGCGCAGCTTGCCGATGCCGGCATTGCGGGCGCGAAACGTGTAGCTGGGGAAACGCAATACGACACCAGCGCACAGCTTGCTCAGTTGTTTATTAGTAAAGGCATGAGTTCTAATAACATGGTTGTGTCGACAGGCTGGGGTTATGCCGACGCCTTGTGCGGCGCGGCGTTATGTGCGCAACATAATTCGGTTATGATTTTGGCTGATGACAGCAACCAATCGGCCGTTGAAGCGCTGGCTCAAACTCACAAACAAGATGTGAAGCACTATTACATTTTGGGAGGTCAGTCGGTGGTTGGACCGGCAACTATTCATGCATTGGAACGTGAGTTCGCGGCTGAATAGGAAGGTTTCGGCTGAATAGTTCGTGTGCTGCGGCGCAGTTTGTTGCGGTTTGCAGGCTGTTGCAGATTGTGGCAGGCTTGTGCACGGAGCAGTTGTGCAGGTTGTAGTAGCTGTTGAAAGCGAACGAACGATACAAGCGGCACCTTGCAGTATGCGAGGTGCCGCTTTTTTGCGCTGTTGGCACGCGTTACGTGCTCGAACGGCAGTCAGGCAGAGCGTGTTTGTGGCTTTATACCGGCGAAACGGGCAAAGCGCAAAAAAACGGGAGAAACGGACGACGTTCCCCGCACACACGCCCGCGTTCTTGCACGTTCCAAGGCTGTTCGTGCCCGTTGCTTGCGGCACCACGTTCCCCACAAGCGGCGGCGCCACGTTCCCCGCGTTCCCCACAAGCAGCAGCGACACGTTCCCCAAGCGCGCTTAGAAAAATATTTGATACTTATTTATTGAATTGCACTGCAATAATACGTAATGGTTGCTACACTTACTATAACACGCAAACGTAAGGAGTTATGCAATGAGCGATTTACATGTAGACGGCATGGGAGTGTCTGCCGGCGTAGTTGAAACTATTGTTGCAATTGCTACTCAGGAAGTAGACGGCGTAGCCAGTGTTGGAAGCGCAAAAATTAGCGGTTTACGTGGTATGATAAGCAACAAAGTAAGCGGAAATACCGGCATCGACGTTCACATTGGAGAAAACGATCATCTTGCTATCGCGGTGCATATTGTGGCGCTGTACGGCGCTGTTTTGCCCGAGCTTGCCGAGTCGGTGCGCGCTGCTATCTCCGATGCGGTAACCACGCAGGTGGGAGCGCATATCGATTCAATTGACGTTTATGTAGAAGGGCTAAAACGCGATCGCTAAGCCCCGTGCTTGCCGCGTTTTAGAGTAGAGGAAACCATGGGCTCCAAAAAGAAAATTAAAGAACGTACAAAAGCACGCCAACAGGCCATATCGCTTTTATACTCAAGTGCGATGGTCGATAAGCCGGCGCTTGATATTTTAGAGAACGGCCTGTATCCGTCAAGCGATTTGGAAATTTCGGAATACGCAGAAGCGCTGGTTGTGGGCACGCAACAGCATCTTCACGACATTGACGCGCGCATTGCCGACATCTCGCAAAATTGGACCTTAGACCGTATGCCCCTGGTTGACCTGGCCATTTTACGCGTTGCCGTGTACGAAATGCTGTATTGCAGCGAGGTTCCGGTTTCGGTGGCAATTTCAGAGGCGGTTGAAGTGGCAAAAAGTTTTGGCGCCGAGGACGAATCGTCGCGCTTCATTAACGGCGTGTTGGGCAAAATTGCGTGCGCTGTTGAAGGCGAAAACACAGCGAACGGGTGCGCAACGTCTGCGACACAAGCTGATGAGCACCAGGCTGATGAACACCAAGCAAACGAGTGCCATGAGTAACGCAACGCAGCGTCTTGAGGAAATTGCCGAGTGCTTGAAGGACAAGTCTTTGGGACTTGACCAAGCGCTCAGTCTGTTGGAAGAGGCGCAGCAGCTTGCTGACGAAGCCTGCGACGAGTTCGAGGAACAGTTCCGCGCCTCTGCGGTGGTAGATGGTGCAGCTGGCGAACACGCTCACGAACGCGATAACGCGCCCGCTAACGAGGCGGCAACAGACGTTCCCGCAGGTGAAAGCCACGAAACTCCCATCCATAAGGAGCGTTCCGCCGCCCAACGCACCGACGATCCCGCCCCGCAACGCACCGACGAGTCCGCTGACCAACGCGCTGCTGAAGGCGCCAACGAGCGCGGTGAGCATTCATCGAAGGAGGTAAGCTAGCGTGACAGAAGATCCTTTTGTTCCATCACACGATCCATCACACAATCAAAACCTCCCCGCGCAACCTGACCCTTTGAACGCCAGCTCCGAACCCAGCATCTCCGCAGGTCAAAAGCCCATGAAACGCATCCTCGACTGCATCACCGAGCCTTCCCAACTTTCATGCCTCACCAATGACGAACTGAGCATTTTGGCGCACGAGCTGCGCGAAGAGATTATTTCAGTCACCGCAAAAACAGGCGGACACGTTGCGTCATCGTTGGGCGCCGTTGAAATTATTGTGGCTGTTCACTCGCTGATCAACTCGCCAACCGACAAATTCGTGTTCGACGTTGGCCATCAAGCCTACGCGCACAAGCTGCTTACGGGGCGTTTGCAAGCCTTTCCCACGCTGCGCAGTTTTGGCGGCATTTCTGGTTTCACGAACCCTGCAGAAAGCAAGCACGACGTTCACGCCGCAGGCCACGCGTCCGATTCGCTGTCGATTGCGCTGGGTCTTGCCAAGGCGCGCGCCATTCGCGGCACCAACGAAAAAATTGTGGCGCTTATTGGCGATGCCGGCATTTCGGGCGGCATGGCGTTCGAAGCGCTGAACATCATCGGCCAAATGCAGCTGCCCTTGGTGATTATCCTCAACGACAACGAAATGTCCATTTCCAAAAACGTCGGCGCGCTGATGAAGCATTTAGGCGCCCTGCGTTCAAGCGACACCTACCGCAACACGCGCGACGCAACGCAGCGCCGCCTTGAGGCGCAAGGGAAGCTGGGCAGCGCTGCCGTGAACGTGGGCCGCAGCATGAAAGACTCCGTGAAGCAACTGTTTTTGCCGCAATCGTCCATGATGTACGAGCAGCTGGGCATTGTGTGCACACCGCCTTTGAACGGGCACAACATCGAGCAGCTGCGCGACTTTTTGCGCATGGCGCTGGCCACGAACGGCCCTGTTCTGATGCATGTTGTAACGCATAAAGGCGAAGGTTTTGCGCCGGCCATTCAAAATCCGGTACAGTTTCACGGTGTTGGCGCGTACAATCCGCAAACGGGCGAGATGCTGCCCAAGCCTGCGCATGCGCCGTCGTACACCTCGGTGTTTAGTGATGCGCTGGTGAACGAAGGGCGCAACGACAACACGATTGTTGCGATAACGGCAGCGATGCGCGGAGGCACTGGAACCGAGGCGTTCTTCCACGCGTTCCCCGACCGCTCTATTGACGTGGGAATTGCCGAAGAAAACGCAGTTGGCATGGCGGCGGGGCTTGCAATTGCGGGCATGAAACCTGTGGTTGCCATTTACTCGACGTTTTTGCAGCGCGCGTTTGACCAGATTATTATTGACAACGCGCTTATAAACACCAATGTTGTGTTTGCGATTGACCGCGCTGGCCTGGTGGGAGCCGATGGCGCTACTCACCACGGCGTGTTTGACATTGCGTACCTGCGCATGATTCCGCAGTTGAAAATTCTTGCTCCTAGCAGCGAAGCCGAGCTTGTTTGTGCACTTCACACGGCACTCGTTACGCCTGGGCCCGTGGCGTTGCGCTATCCGCGCGGCAACGGGTGGGGCGTGGACATTCCAAGCGTTCCGCAGACCTTTGAGGTGGGGAAATCGAACACCGTGCGTGAAGGTAAGCAGGTGGCGGTGCTTGCATGTGGCGAGATGGTGCGCGTTGCGCTTGATGCGGCCGATGAGCTTGCGAAGTATGATGTGTCGGTGCGTGTGGTTGATATGCGCTGGGTAAAACCTCTTGATGAGCAGGCAATTCTTCAGGCGGCGCAAACGCAGCTGGTTGTGAGTATCGAGGACGGCGTTATTGCTGGCGGCGTTGGCGAAGAAGTGCAGCATGTGCTTGCGCTTCACAATGTTCATACGCCTTCGCTGGTGTTGGGTATCGAAGATGAGTTTGTTCCCCATGGCTCACCTGCCGATTTGATGAAAAGCGTGGGGCTTGATGCACACTCGGTTGCGCTGCGAATTTTGGAAGCGTACCGCGCAACGCAGAACGTGCTTGATGGCGTGGCGTCGCCTGCGGCGCACCAGCCAACCGAGCCAGCTGAGCCGACCGAGCCAACTGAGCCGACCGAGCCAACCGAGCCGCGCAATTAGTCTGAGGAAGGAACTGCGCGCAACGCGCCCGCGCCGCCACGTTCCCGCTGATGGCACAACAGTTGCGCTGTGGTGGTGTGTTACCGCACCCGTTCCCGTTTCCGATGTTCCCACACCCACATCCGCGCCGCCACGTTCCCACGCCCACACCTGTTCACAAAAGCACTGTTCAAGGGTATACTATCGTGCGAACGCGTGTGCATGTACGAGCATAGGGGGCTTGTATGGTTTTGTCCGATCGAGACATAAAAAAACAACTTGAACTGGGGCGTATTCGCATTGCTCCGCTCGATATGGACGACATTCAGCCCGCGTCCGTTGACGTGCACCTGGGTTCAAATTTCCGCATTTTCAAAAATTCGACGCAGGCGTTTATCGACCCGCTTAAAACGCAAGAGGGGCTTACCGAAAGCATCGACGTTCAGGAGGGCGGCATATTTGTGCTGCAACCTGGGCAATTCGCGCTTGGCACCACCGTCGAGCGCATCTGTGTGCCGTGCGACATTTTGGGGAAGCTGGAAGGGAAGTCAAGCTTGGGGCGCATCGGCCTTATGATTCATTCCACCGCTGGCTATGTTGACCCAGGTTGGGAGGGCGAAATTACGCTCGAGCTGTCGAACGTTGCCACGCTGCCGATTATTCTGCATCCTGGCATGCGCATCGGGCAAATGTCGTTCGAACAAATGACCAGCCCTGTTGAGCGTCCGTATGGATCGGCAGGCCTTGGCAGTCATTATCAGGGGCAATCGGGCGCGTGCCCGTCGTATCATTTGCGGTAGGTTTGTATGGCACGCTACGACACAAAACAGAAACGCATTATTCGTGCTTTTTTGGAAGCGCACATGAATTGCTATATGACGGTTGACGATATGTACGAACAATTGTCGGCAGCTGGGGAAACGCTTGGTCGCGCAACGGTGTATCGCACGCTGGAGGCGCTGTTTGCCGAGGGCGAGGTTGCTAAAATTCAGATGCCGTTGGATAAAAAGGCTTACTACCGCTATATCGATAAGGAACAAAGCGCCTATGGTCAGCTGTTATGCCTGAAATGTGGCGCGGCGATAGCCATCGATTGCAACATGTTTACCGAGTTTGCGCATCATACGCAGCAATCGCATGGTTTTCGTATTATTCCTGCTCAGAGCATATTATTTGGCTATTGCGAGGCGTGTCAGAAGCACCTTATGTAGCACGTGGCGCGTTGTCGTTGGCGCTGTTGGGAACGTGGCGCGTTGTGAACGTGCCGCGTCGGGAACGCGTCGTGCCTGGAACGTGTGCGGCTGCGTGTTGGGACGTTCTACGTTCGCCGCATCGTGCCTGCTCATTGGGCTGCACGCGTAACGTTAGCGCTACCAGGCGTTCGCCTGTTGCACGCTAGCTGACGATGATGTCGGGAAGCGCCACGTCGTGCGGCTCGGGATAGACGCATTCTACGTGCTGTTCCTTAAAAGCAACGCCAATAATCGCAGCCTGCGGCGCACACTGCACCAAAAATTCGTCATAGTTTCCTTGTCCGTATCCAAGGCGCATATTGTTGTCGTCGAAGCCCACAACAGGCACAACGATGGCATGAAATTCGTGAGGCTGCACCCAGCGCGTGTGCGTTGTGTAGCTGTCAAGCGCAATTTGCTGTTCGATGGCAGCGTGCGTGTACGCGCGTGCGGGATGCGCCAAAAATTCCAGCGATTTGCGCTGTACGCTAGCCGCATTCAGTTCCACGAAATGCATCGTGTTGCGTGTTTTGGGGTGCGCTTGCGACGGTTGTTCGGGAAAAGCGGACACGCTTATTTCGGCGTTTGAACTAGCTTGTTGCGTTTCGCGCATACTTTCGCAAGCCATACTTTGTGCGCCGGCGCGTGCGTTTTCGTTTCTGCAACTCAAACCATCGATGCTTCCTGCATCCGCATAAGCGTCACTGGCGCTTTTACCATCCGTACTGCCTTCCGCCTTCGCCCCGAGCTTCCCCTCGTGCGCGACTTCCCCCGCGCCAATCGCCGTGCCACCAGCGCCAACCCCCGCGCCACCAGCACCTTCCGGCTTAACCATGCAAGGAAAACACAGTGCCCACTTTCTTTCCTGCGCACGCTGAATGAAGCGCGCAAGCGACACTTCCTCGTCCATGGCGCAATACAGCGCGATGGTGAAAGGTCCACAATCCGTCGAATTTGTAAAAATTGTGTAGAGATTATCAATTTTAGTAAACAAGCTATCTGAAATTATATTACTTTTTGCATCACGTTCTGCAGGAGAAATGGCGTGCCGCGCCTGAAGGATACGCTTTCTTACGCATTGTTTTAGTTCTCTTAAATTTGGCTGTTTACCTTGCATTTTAATTATTCAACCCCCTGTGCTGTGTGCCTACATTGTGTGCAATTCTAATGCGATAAACAGATAATTTTGCTTAACTTTTATCTTTCAGAATTGTAACAATATGTGACATAATAACAATCTCTACTTTAATAGTAGGAGTGAGCGTTACAATACTAACCTACCAATTGTGCGAGTGCTGCCGTACAAGCCGTACAAGCCGTACAAGCCGTACAACGTAAGTTTGTGCCGCGCGCCTGCGCAATTGCCTGGTGTACGTTACTATACTATGCCAAAACTTATATCGCATTTATAACAATGTAAACTTTGGTTGCATTCTAACGGCCATGGGTATCGGGAACATATTACTGCTGGTAAGCAGGGGCGTTCAAGCTACCTACGTTACCTGCGAAGGGGGAGACTATGAAGTTAAAGGCTTCTATCGATTATGGTGTGCGTACCATGATGTATCTTGCGTCAAAAGATGCAATTGTGTCGTCGCGCGAAATTGCTGAACGTATGAACATTCCGCGTGATTACCTTATTCAACTGGGGCTTAAGCTGCGCAACGCCGGATTGATTATTGCGCGCCCTGGTAAACACGGAGGTTACGAACTGGGGAAAAAGCCAAACGAAATTACGGTTGGTGCAATTGTGAGTGCGTTTGAAGAACCGGGCAAAGCGCGCCGCTACACCTTGGCTGGGGCCGATATTGAGACCGATCTTCTGAATCGGGTTGAGGACGCTAACGCGCTTATCGCCAGCAGCCTTGACGTGTTTCTTGGCAAAATTTCTTTGGCAGATCTTATTGAAGCGTCAGCTCACAAGGGCGACGTGCATAAGTTCCTTAACGGCATTCATCTGTTTGCCTAAGGCTTCGTTTTTCCCATGCCGTGCTGTGCCACGTGTGCAGCGCGGCATGCGTTCCTAACATGTAAACGTATTTACATGTTAGGAGTTTCGACTGGTTCCTCACACACGCGCTACACGTCCTTTGCGTCTTTTATGCTTGTGACGTGCGATTCTATCCATTTCCAACGCGCTTTACATCTTCGCGCTCTTTCGACACGTTCATGACGAACGAACGTTTCACGCATCCAATGCGCATTCATAACGAAACACGGTGCTGGTAACAGGCGTTTCTGCTTGTTCCCCACGCGCACGTTACACCTTCACGTTTTCGTGCGTTCATGCGTTCACGCCTTCACAACGCTTTCATGACGAACGAAAGTTCCGTGCATTCAAGGCGCTTTCATAGCGAAACAGACCGCCGATGATGAGGCGGTGCTGCCCGTTCTTAATAGGTCGTTGCACCTTTTATGATTGTGACCTGCGTTTTTACTCGAATTTCTTCACGTCATAGCTGTACAAACGCAAGGCGCGCTGCTTGTCGTGCGTCACTTCAATGATGCTTGTGGCGTGCTGTTGTTGCCACGCGGCAAGCTTGTCTTCCATCTGGTGTTTTGTTGCCGCGTCCAGCGCCGCAAAGGGCTCGTCCAGCAGCAAAAGCTGCGGATTATGAATAAGCGTGCGCGCCAAGGCAACGCGCTGCGCCTCGCCACCGCTTAAGGTAGCAGGATTGCGATGCGCAAGGTGCTCAAGGTTCAGCCACGCAAGCATTTCGCGGGCATGCCTGCGAGTCAAGTGCAAAGGAGCACGTCGCGCGCTATATTTCAAGCGAAGTGGCAGCGCAACATTGTCCAGAACCGAAAAATGATTGTACAGCATGCTGTCTTGGTAGAGCAGCCCAATATGCCGCTGAGCAGGAGAAATGTTCTGAAGCGGAACGCCGCGCAGCAGCATATGGCCAGCGTGTGCCTTCCAACGACCCGCAATAGTTTCCAGAATGAGCGTTTTGCCAATGCCCGACGAACCGGTAAGGCATATGTGCTGGCCGGCGCTTAGTTTCAAGCTCAACGGCGCTGTATGGCACGCGCCAACATACACTTCAAGTGCGTCAAGGGTAAGAATCGGCACATTGGCGTCTTCGTCGCATTGTAGCGGCGCAACGCATTCAAGCACGCCGCTTTGACGTGGTGCAACGCATTCAGGAACGCTGCTTTGACGTGGCGCAACGCATTCAGGTACGTTCACGTTTCCGTTCCCGCTCACGTTTCCGTTCACGTTCCCGCTGCCCGCGTTCCCGCTGCCCGCGTTCCCGCTGCCCGCATTCCCGCGGCCCGTGCTCCCATTCCCGCTGCTCACGCGTACGCCGCGCCCGCCCTGAAGGCGTCCCTCTCGCGTCGATTGTCGCAACCACATGCGAGAAAGGCTGCTTAGCGCAACCGCCAACAAAATGAGAATCGTTGCAATCGACAACGCGCGCGACAGGTTCCCCGTTGACGTGTTCAGCAAAATGGCGGTTGGCAGCACCTCGGTGCCCATGCGCGTGGTGCCAGCAACCATCATCACGGCGCCATATTCGCCTAAACACCTGCTGAAACACATAATGATGGCAGCAATAATGTCGCGTTTGACGCTGGGAAACACCACCAGCCAGTCAAGTTGCGCGCTGCTGGCGCCCATGCTGCGCGCCTGAAAAAGCTGCTTGGGGTTTATGTTCGAAAACGCCGCCCACAGCTGCTCAACGACAAAGGGAATATTGGTAACTACCTGCGCTAATATAATGCCTTGCACCGTAAAAATAAACTCGATGCCCAGCGGTTCAAGAAAGGGCGCAAGACCTTGATTTCCGAAGAATAGCACCAGCATAATGCCCAAAACAATGTGCGGCAGCGCCATCGGCGTGGTAATCAGCTGGATAATCGCTCCGCGCCCCCTAAAGCGCGCCGAGAACAAAGCGCTTGTTGCGCACAGGGAAAGCGGCATGCAAATGCCGGTGGAAACAAGGGCCGTAAGCAGCGACAACCCGCACGCGAACCGCACTTCTTCGTCGTAGATGGCGCTTGGCAGCTGGCCTGCGCCGCGGACAATGCCATACGCCAGCGGCCCAATAAGAATCAGGCATGCAATCCCAAGGGCGCTAAAGCCTGCAAGTCTCCACGGTGATATGCGTTTCATGGGCGCCTTGTTGTCCTTTCGCTTCAAGAAACCGCTGCGCGCGAACGTGAACGCGTTCGGGCTTGCTCCGTTGTGGCTGCTTGGGAACGCGAATGCGCCCGACGCAAAGCTGCAATCGGGCGCTTCGTTCGTAATTGTTATAAGCTACCAACCAACGCCTATTTGTCGACGGGCAAAAATCCGTGGTCAGAGTACGCTTTCTTGCCTTCAGCCGACTTCAAGTACGCTACAAACTTGTTCGACAGCTCTTGATTCTTCGTGAAGGTGGTAATGCTTGCGGTGATAATCTGGTTGATGTTTTGATCGTTCGGAATGGTAATTGCTTCCACGTCTTTTGCTTCCGACACCGAGTCTTTCGTGCAAATGCCCGCGTCCGCATTGCCCGATTGTACTGCGGTAACAATCTCGTTTACCGTTCCAACCGTGGCCTTAACGTTCTTCTTCGCGTTGATGCCGTTCTTCTCGAAAATCATGTTTGCGGTGCGTCCGATAGATGCGCTTGCAGCGTCGGCCAAAACAAGCTTTACATCAGGCTTTTCAAGGTCTTTCAGACTGCTAATGTGCTTCGGATTGCCCTTCTTTACCACAATGGCAGGCGTGTGGTTTGCCACCGGAATATTGTCTTGTACCAGGCCTTCTTTTTTGGCGTTCTCGTAGTCGGGCTTAGCGCCAACAATGAACAGATCGCCCTTGTGCGTCGATTGCAGCTGAGCAAGCAGCTTGCCCGAGCCCGCATAGGTAACGTCCAGCTTAGCGCCAGGATTTTTGGCTTCAAAGCCCGTTTTCACCTGTTCCATAGCTTTTTTCATGCCAGCGCCGCAATACACCATAAGGTGCTGTTCAGAGGCGGGTTTTGTCTGTTCAGTAGCGGTTTTCGCCTTCGCGGGCTCGGCAGGTTTTGCCTGCGGCGAGCACGCTCCAAGAAAGCCGAGCGATGCAACCACACCCAAAGCTACAACAAGCTTTGCTCCCTTTGATGTAAATGCACGTGTAAGTTCCATTCCTTTTCCTTTCATAACGGGGAACTAATACTAGGCCGACACAGGCGTCATAGAAACACCCATGTCAAGCGGCGGGGCGTACAGAGGAGCAGACGTAACAAGCCCATCTGCGCCACTCGCTGCATATTCTTGACAATTTGTATCGTTTATTCCGCCCGCAATCGTAAGCGTTGCATGGGGAAATTGAGTGCGCAAGCGGGCGATGGTGTGCGCCGCCTGCTTCGGCGAAAGTTTATCAAGCTGAATGCCGTCTGCACCTGCGGCTAGGTAGTCAGCCGCGTCGGCTTCAGCACATTCGACAAAAATTTTCTTTTCGCACGCTTCACGCTTAAGCGAGGGCAGTTGGTTGAGAAGCGCCTGCTTGCCGCCCATAAGAACGCGGTGTTCTTCAAAAATGAGGATGGTTTCCGCAAGGCCCAAGCGGTGCACAAACGCGCCGCCCGCAAGGATAGCTTTGGTTGAAAGGTCGCGCGTGCCCGGGATGCTTTTGCGCGTTACATACAGGTTGACGTGGGGATTTATGGCGTGAATGGCCCGCACCATCGTATCGGTTTTGGTAGTAAGCGCGCTGTAATGCTCGAAGAGGTTCATGCACACTTTCCACACGCTGTGCACGTTTTGCGCGGCTCCTTCAACGGCAAAGAACGGCTCGAACGCTTTAATTGGCGTGCCCGATTCCTGTGTAAGAACAACGTCTAGCTGGCGCATCTGCGCTAGCGCTTCGGCTTCTTCGGTGCAGCACACCATGCCGTCGAGGCGCGCATAAAACTGAAGTCGTGCATGCGGAGCGTTCGATAACAGCAGGTCAGAGGTAATATCGATACCCGAAAAATCTTCCTGCAAAAGATATTCAATGCGTGATGGACGAATCCATTGAACGCTCATGGTAACCCCCCGGATACGTGCAGTGTGTGCAGTGCGTCGAGCGCGGTGCGTGGTGCGTGGTGCGTCGCTTGTGGCAGGCGCGTGCGCAATACGCGCTATGCATATTATATTCGATGCAGTATTATTCTACCCGTAAAATAATAAGCCATACTATCACACAATGGGAAGTTTTATAGTCACAGAATACATAAAAGTATGTTAAAAGAATGGTTGTAATGGCGCGTGCTGTTTACGTCAGGGTTGGAATGTGCTCCTGTGCAATAACCATTCTTGTCTTGTGCAAGAGCGATCATATTCGTGTATCAAATGTAGGTTATTTCCCTACATTTGCAACATATTAAATGCGTTTCGGCATGAATTTGTTGGCGCAAGGCGGAAGGTGCACGACGGAAGGTCCAAGGCGGAAGGTGCAAGGCGAAGGTTGCGCGGCGCAGCTTACAGCGGAACAACCTGCACGCCGCAGCAGGAAAGCGCTCCCGCGAACGACCAATACCCCTGTTGAGCAGCAGTTTCTGCACAGCGCTGGGCCTCTTCGCGCGATTCACAAAACAGCACGCTTGCCGAGCCGCTTCCACACAGTAAAAATGCTCGTTTATCAGGGAGTTCATTGCGCCACGAAGCAAACTGTTCGTGAAGCGCTTGCAGCGCTGGACAGCACTCGAGTGCCGCGCTGGTTAGATTGTTGTGCAGCAACGCCCGCGTGTGAAAAAAGCTCGATGCATGGAGCATCGTTTCTGGCTGCACTTCCTCCCGTTGCGACCTTTCAGGTTGCTCCGTTTCCCGTCGCGCGGTTTCCGGCTGCACTCCCTCCAGCTTCAACCCATCCATTGAACAGGCGCTTTCCCCCGTCTTTCCTTCATGCATGCTATCGAAACACGCATACGCTTGCGCCGTGCTTACCCCCGCAGCGGGCTTCACAAGACAAAGGGGCTGCTGGGTGGTTTGCAGCCGATGATGCAGTACATCGCCGCGCTGCGTGTAATAACCGCACCCTCCGTGCAAGAAAAAAGCCACGTCAGAGCCCAGTTCGCACGCCAGTTCTTCAAGCGCAACGCCAGCGGGGAACAGCACGCTTGCTCCATACAGCGCCGCGGCAGCATTGCTTGATCCGCCGCCAAGCCCCGCCTGAACAGGGATGCGCTTAACAGCTTGCACGTGAATGTGTCCCGCGGGAACGCACGCGCGCCGCGCATACAGCACCAAGGCCTTCGTAATGAGGTTATCCTGCGGCTTATCAGCCATAATACGCCGCCCGTGCGCATCGCTTATGTGAAGTGTTACGCGCACTCCTTGCGCCTGTGCGCTTGCGGGCGCGGGGCTAGGCGTGTAGCGTATCGAAAGCGTGTCATGCAGGTCAAGCGTGTGCAAAATCGTGCGAACGTCGTGATAACCGTCGGGTTGTTTGGCACCAACGTGCAGGTACAGGTTCACCTTGGCAGGCGACTGCACCGTTACCGAGAGCGTGCTGTTTGCGGCATCTACCTGGGGGTTAGCCGACGAACGAGGCATAGCGATTCACCTTCTTGCTTGGTTGTTTTCTGTTGTGCGTTACTGTGTGCTTAGTCACGTTCCCCACCTGCATGTTTGTGCCCGCGCTTGTCCGCAAAAAACTCGCGCAGCACGTCGGCGCACTCGTGTTCAAGAACGCCACCCTCAACGGCGAAGGTATGGTTAAGCCGCGTGTCCGCGTGCACCGCGTACAGCGAGCCCAGCGCTCCAGCCTTGGGATTTGGCGCTCCCCACACGCAGCGAGCAATGCGCGCCTGATGCATCGCGCCCGCACACATAACGCACGGTTCAAGCGTCACGTACACCGTGCAATCGCTCAAACGCCACGTGCCCAACACGCGCGCCGCTTCCTGCAACGCTTTCAGCTCGGCATGCCCGCACGGATCGTCGTGAAATTCGCGACAATTGTGCATTTTCGCAACAATTTGCGCCGGAGCAAGCGGTTTTCGCGTTTCTTTATTTATCGGCTGAAAAACCACAATTGCTCCAATAGGCACTTCACCTGCGCGTTTGGCAGATTTTGCTTCTTCAATTGCAATATACATGTAATCTTGGTCATTCATAGGTATATTATATGGTATTCTATTGTGCGTTTAGCGGAGGAATGGCCGAGTGGTTGAAGGCGGCAGTCTTGAAAACTGTTGTGCTGCAAGGTACCGTGGGTTCGAATCCTACTTCCTCCGCCAGTTATGGAGAAGTGACCGAGAGGCCGAAGGTGCTCGCCTGCTAAGCGAGTAATCGCCACAAGCGATTCTGGGGTTCGAATCCCCACTTCTCCGCCAGAATTTTCAGCCCAGGCGAGCGCTTGGGCTTTTTTTGTGCTTGCAATCGGTTGCCTGTTTCCAGTGTGTAAATCATGCGCGCCGTTGAGCATAGTCAATCTTGATATTCCCGCCTAATGTGTAACAATGAATACCATTATCAGCAGCATGTGCGCTTTGTTGCGGCTGTTCGCATCGATAGGGAACGGCTGCACGGTGCCCCTGTTCGTAGCGATGGGGAACGGCTGCACGGTGCTGGATTTGTTGTGGCGGTATGAAGGAGGTTCCCAATGGAAAATTTAGCGTACTATGACGGCGAAATTGGCACTGTTGACCAGGTAAAAGTACCATTTCTCGATCGCGCACACTTTTTTGGCGACGGCGTGTATGAGGCCACGATGGCAGCGCATGGCAAGCCGTTCTTGCTTGAGGAGCACCTCGATCGCTTTTACTCAAGCGCTACATCGTTTTCCATCCGCATACCGCTTGAAAAAGAGCAGCTTCGCACGCTGTTGCTCGATTTAACGTCGCGCGTTGACGGCGAAACGCATTTCGTGTATTGGCAGGTAAGCCGCGGTGTTTCGATGCGCAACCACGTGTTCGACCCCGCCATGAAAGGCAAGCTGTGGGTGCTCATTCGCCCGCAAGGCATCGACCCCATCACCGATGAAGGCACCGTTATTACAACGGCCGACAAGCGCTTCGAGTACGGCAACGTGAAAACGCTCAATTTGCTGCCGGCAGTGCTGTACAGTCAAATGGCGCAAGATGCCCAGGTCAGCGAAACGGTTTTGCATCGCGACGGCATCGTTACAGAATGCGCGCACTCAAACATTTCCATCTTGAAAGACGGCGTGTTTCGTTCTCACCCAAATGACGAGCACATTTTGCGCGGCATTGCAAAAACGCATCTGATTTTAGCGTGCTAACAGCTGGGCATTCCCGTTATCGAACGCGCCTTTACGCTTGACGAGCTGGCGAACGCCGACGAAGTAATTGTAAGTTCCTCATCGAAGTTTGCGCTTCGCATTCGCGAAATGAACGGAGAGCCTGTTGGTGGCCACGATGAAGCAACGCTTCGCCGCATCCAGCGCGCTGTTGCCGATGAATTTGAGGCGTATACGGGGTACAGTGTGGCGGGCGCGTTATAAAACGCGCACCGTTTACACCGTTTACACCGTTTACAGAAAAATTTTACCATTCACCGTAAAATTTGATTTTTATACTTGTACACACGCTTTCTCCTTGCAATAATGCGAACACATAGTTCAACGAAGTTTCTTGAATTGCCCAGCGCATGCACTCGCGCGAGCTGCGCTTCGCAAAACTGGAAACAGAGAACGCTCTGGAAAATTCTTAAATGAATGCCGAAGGTGCAAGATTACAGACGTTTCGAACGCACCACGCACCACGCGAGTTGCACGCACGAAGCACCACGCACCACGCACGATGCGTACCTGTAATCGAATCTCTCAGGCAAAAAGACGGAGAATTCTGCTTGTACTTGCAGCTTAAGTGCCAAGTACTCCGTCCAAGATATATCCAGTGCACACGAGCAAAGGAGAATATTTTGGAAACTGCACTACTTCACATCGTTCAAACAATCAATTCGTACTTGTCGAATTACGTGTTGGTATTTCTGCTGCTGGGCGCGGGAATATTTTTCACTATTCGCACGCGCGGCATCCAGTTTCGTCGCTTCGGCGAAGGCCTTGCGCGCTTGTTTGGCGGCTTCTCGCTTAACGGCACCAAGCATAAAGACGGCATGAGCTCGTTTCAGGCGCTTGCAACCGCTGTTGCGGCGCAGGTAGGAACGGGAAACATCGTTGGAGCGTGCGGTGCTGTGCTGGTGGGCGGCCCGGGCGCAATTTTCTGGATGTGGCTTATTGCGCTTCTGGGCATGGCAACAAACTACGCCGAGGCCGTGCTTGCGCAGATCACGCGCGTTACCGACAACGACGGTGTAGTTCAAGGCGGTCCTGCGCGGTATATCACCTACGCTTTCCACGGTGGCCTGGGCAAATTCCTTGCCGGCTTCTTCGCCATTGCAATTATTATGGCGCTTGGATTGATGGGCTGTATGGTGCAAGCAAACTCTATCGCGGAAACGATGCACACCGCTTTTAGCATTCCTACCTGGATGGTTGGCTTGCTCGTTATGCTGCTGTGCGCGTTTGTGTTCCTGGGTAACTTGCAGCGCTTGGCGGCGGTTACCGAAAAAATTGTTCCCATTATGGCCATTATTTATATCATCGGCGGTATTGGTGTGTTGATTGTGAACGCGCAAAACGTTGGGCCTGCATTTGCAAGCATTTTCACGATGGCGTTTAATCCTCATGCCGAAATCGGCGGTTGCGCATTTGGTTTGATTGCGGCCATTTCGCAAGGCGCAAAACGCGGTCTGTTCTCCAACGAAGCTGGTATGGGTTCTACGCCTCACGCTCACGCGCTTGCCAAGGTGGAAAAGCCACATGACCAGGGTGTTGTTGCCATGATCGGCGTGTTTATCGACACCTTCGTGGTAGTTACGATTACCGCGTTGGTTGTTATTTCTACTTTGTATGTTGGCGACGGCGCGCTTGCACAAAATTACGCGCAGGCAGTAGCGGGCGGCATCGGCAAAACCAACATGGCGCAAATTGCGTTCGGTTCGCTGCTTGGCGAGTTTGGTGGAAACGCATTTGTGGCAGTATGCCTGTTCATGTTCGCGTTCTCAACGATTTTGGGATGGAACTTGTTTGCAAAACTGAACGTGAAGTATTTGTTCCCGAACAAAAGCAAAACGGCTGTTACCACGTTTTCGGTTATCGCGCTCATCTTCATTTTTATGGGCTCGCTTGCGTCGAACGATTTGGTGTGGGAACTTGCCGACCTCTTTAACCAGCTGATGGTTATTCCGAACGTGATTGGTTTGGTGGCGCTGTCGGGCTTAGTGGCGAAAGCGGCGCGGGCACCTCGTGCGAAATGCGCTGTTCAGGAGGCTGCTGAGGCGGCTGAGGCGGCTGAAGCTGAATAGCAGCGTTGCGGCGGGACTGCTTCAGTTTGTGTGATGAGCTTGTTGCTGCTTTTGCGTGTGCGCTTGTGCGGGTGCACTGCGGGTGTTTTAGCCTGCTTGATGCACCCGTGGCTGTTCTCAATGTGTACCTTTGTGTGTGATTGAGCGTGTGCGGGCATAGGAAAGCTGCTGTTTGTGGTGTTGCTGGTGGCACGTCGTGTTCCGCCAGCAGTGCTGCTGGTGGTGTAACGGGTGGCGCCGATGATAAAACCGCGCGTGGCGCTGCGTTCCTATCCCGCATTTTTTGCGCTGCGACGTCGTTACATGCATGCTCAGTAGCGCACGGAGTATCTTCAAGTATTGCTCTTGACAAGCGTCAATAGTACGGTACAATAACCTAGCTGTTGAAATTTGTTTCAACGCGCAGTGCGTGCGCCGTTACCTCAGCTGGATAGAGGGACTGACTACGAATCAGTACGTCGGGGGTTCGAATCCCTCACGGCGCACCATTTTATGCAGCTTTCCAATTCTTGCTTTAATTCCCAATTTAGTTTTTGCTTCAATGTTCGTTCAAACGTTGCTTCCGGCGTTTGTACTCAGTTCCGTGCCAGTTTCCGTGCTCAGTTTCGTGCCAATTTTTATTCCAGTTCCAAACACGGCCCCTCGTTCCAAATGCGCGCGACCACTTCTTGTTTCAAGCGCGTATTAAGTGCGTATTGCAAAAGCTCGCCTTCCAAGGCGCACGCTTGGTGGTTCATCGGCACAGGCTTTCAAGCCTGAGTTTGCAAAAGTTTAGCTGACAGCTAATGAATTGCCGCTTCCTTTTTGTAATACTTATACCGTAAAGCAACGTCAACGCCTTATTTCGTTGTTCGTGGATATACGGTTAGGAGATTATCATGACGTTTATTGCGATGTTACTTATTTTTCCATTCGCTGTGCTGTTTGATGTGTTGAAGCGCTCGAAATAGGCGCGCGGCCTTGTTATTGGAATGCAGGCAGTGTTTGCATCTCCAGTATCCCTTACACCGCGCATTGCCAGCGACGCCCGCGCCCGCACCTTGCATCCAGCATTGCCCACGTCGCTCGCGCCCGCACCTTGCACTCTCGCGGTCGCACCTTGCATCCAGCGTCGCCCGCGTTCGCATCTTGCACTCTCGCGGTCGCCCTCGTACTCCCGCGCGTCAGTACGTGGGCGACCGCGCGTCCCTTGCACCGCCCCCTCACCCTTTACACCGCGCTTCGCTTATCGCACGCAGTAATGTAGTAATTTTATGAAAAATAACATCTTTTTGTAACCTTGTGGGGGGGGGTAGTACGCTAATCTTATTCGAAAACATATGTGTGATGTGATGTGGACCCCATAATTCGGACACGATCGTAATTTTTTAAAAAAACTTGGCGGCAAGCCCACACACGAAAGGGCTTGCAATGTGCCTCGCACGCGTGTACTCCACAAAGCAAGCATCGCGGTTTATATGGGTTCAAGCGGGTAAATCGTAGGTAAGGGAGATCTCATATGGCGAAAACAAAGAAAAAGCGTACCGTTATTGCTCCTTGCATTCTAGGGGCAACCTTTAGTGTTGTAACCGCCTGTGCTCTTGCGGTAGGTGCACCGTCGGCGTTTGCTGTTCCGGGAAGCCTTGGTCCAGTAACAATACCGTCCTCCGACAATTCGTCACCAGAGCATCCTCAAAAACCAGCATCGGGGACGCAAGACCCACAGCAGAAGCCTACTGAAAATCCTTCAACGCAAAACCCAAACGATAAGGAAAAACCAGGCGCTTCTTCAGACGGTCATGATACTATCAAAATTAACGATGAGCGGGGTCAAGAGCACGAAACGCGTTATGATGTAACACCTGACCGTAATGGTCATGATATTCGTCTTGCTGGTGATTCTGTACTGACAGGAACTGTTTTCACACCGAAATCTACAATTGCCCAAGAGGAACTTAATCAGATTAAGCAAGATTTATCTCAAGAGCATAAAGATAGCGATGAGGTTATTTTCAACGATAAAAATTTGAAAGCTATGCTATTAGCGACAACCCCCCATACTGGAGATAAAATTACGTATGGTGACGCTAAGAAAGTAACTGGTTCTC
>CAMPNZ010000010.1 GCA_946892075.1 uncultured Coriobacteriales bacterium | reverse complement strand
CCGCGCATGCCGCAGTTTTCGCTGGTGAAAGGCGATGCGTCGCGTCAGAGTGCCTCGTCAAAAGCTGTGGAACAGGCCGTGCGCACAGCAGCAGACGCGCAGATGCGCAGTTCATCAGCAGGCGCGACAGCACGTACGTCGGCACGCTTATCAGCAGAAACATCTCGTACGCAAACTCGCAACGCAGGTGCAGCAAGCAACAGGCCCCATTTTGCCGCAGTGTCCGCACAAGGTGCCTCTTCTGCATCGCAATCACAGCACACGCCATCAGCGCAAGCGTCACATGCTCGCACAACCGCACATACGCGCGCAACTGCGCACGCGTCCGCGCATTTTGCCAGTTCAAGTGCAAGCGACGCTTCCCGCAATGGCGTTTCTGCCAGCTTACGTTCTCGCGGAAGCGCAAGCGCCCACGCGCGCAACGGTTCAAGCGTCAATTCCCGCAACGGTTCAGGCGTTACTTCCCGCAACGGTGTTCCTACGGGTTCCCGTTCTCGCACCGCCGCAAACGCCCCTTCCCGCACAAGCGCCTCTTCCCGCACCGCCGCCAGCCGCAATCCTCGCACCGACCCCGCGCTCGCGCCCGCACGCACACGCCTGCGACCAGCCGATACGCTCAGCGCCGCCCGCTTCATCATCGCCGGCTCGCTGGCCGTACTGGTGCTGGTAACGCTCATCAGCGGCGTTTTCGCATGGAACCGCTGGTGGCGCTTCGACGACGCGCACGACATCCAAGGCGAGTGGATGGTCAACGGCACGCCGGTGTCCGTGTTCTTCACCAACGACAAAATTCTGCTTACGAACAAGCTGCCGTACACCTACAAACTTGACCCCGTTGCCAAAACGCTCACGTTTTCGTTCGGGAAATTTCAAGGCAGCGGCCGCTACATGTTCAGGCATAACCGCACGCAGCTGGTAATTTTGGACGGCGCAACGTTTTCGCCCGTAACCACGCTGCGCGACGACATCGACGATATGTTCCACCCCGAAATTATGGACGACATTATCAGCCAGAAAAAATCGCCGGTAAGCGTGTTCATACGGCCCATTCACGTGCCTGCGCCGAAAGAGTAACGCATGGCGCTGCGCATCGACAGCATCGACATTTTTCCACGTGAAGCGCATGTTCGTGTGAGTTTGTGGCCCGCGTGCTCAAACGTGGTGTCGCCCGCGTGTGCGCACTACATTTTGGAGCGCTATCCGCAGCTTGCCAACCACGCGTGTTTCAGCGGTGGCGCGCGCGTGTTTGGGCAGGTCATACGGGGAACATCGCTGCCTCACGTGCTTGAGCATCTTGTCATTCACGAACAGCTTTTGCAGGGTGCAAACGAGCTTCACACCGCAAAACGCCTGGTAGGGTGCACAACATGGACCGACGACGAACACTCTCGCGCCCTTATTCGCGTTATGTTTTACGACGACCTTGTGTTCCTTCGCGCCCTGCGCACGCAAACTGCGTTCCTCAATAGTGCCGTGCAACAATTTTCGTGAAGCAGCTTACATAGCACGCGCATTTTCGCGAACGCGTCAGCACCCGTTCTCACACCCGCACTCGCGCCTACGCCCACATCCGTTCCCACATCCGTACCCGCACCCGCATCCGCGCCGCCACGTTCCCGCGCCCGCACACACCCGTTCCCGCACCCGTTCCCTCCACCCGCACCCGCGCCTGCCACACGCCACACCCGCGCCGTCAATCTTACATTTTTGCAAGTTTCAGACGATGGGGGCAAAGCTTGTGCGCATCACAGGTATAATAAAGTAAGCAAATTTTACAAAAAGGAGGACACCATGAAAAAACTGGGAGCATTTATCCTCGGCGGTTTAGTGGGCGGGGCAATTGCGTTGCTGTACGCGCCTCGTACGGGAAAAGAGTCGCGTGAGCTGGTGTGCGAAAAAGTAAATGCTGTGTTGGGCGAGGCGAAAGATTGGACGTCAGCTGCTCCTGCGGGCGTGCATGACGCGTTTCAAACGGCCGTTTCTCGTGGTGACAGCCTGCTTCGCGACGTGTCTGAAAAGGGCCAGCAGTTTGCGGAAACTGCTCGCGTGCGCGGCCAGCAATTCGCGGAGACAGCTCGCGAGAAGGGCCAACAGTTTGCAGAAACTGCTCGTGAACGGGGACAACAGGCATACAGCGCGGTTACGTCGCGCGTGACGGGCGCCTCTGCACCGTTTGACAGCGCGAACGACGAGCTGCGCGACAAAATTGAAGCGGCGCGTCAGCGCATTTCCGATCAGGTAATTCGCAACGCGGAAGAATCAACATGCGCTCCCGCACAAAATGTCGAGCACTACACCAGTGCCGAAAGCGACGAAGCAAGCGAACAGTAAACGCGCATAAACGCAGAACAAGCGCGCAGAACAAGCGCGTGATGCATGCACGATACACGTTCGTGTTGCGCGCCGCGTTTGTTCGCCCATAATCGCAGGTAGAAAAGCATATTCTGCCTGCCGTGTTGTTTTGGAAGTAAGGGATTTTATCTGGTTATGACATCTTCTGTTTTTGAACACAATGTCGAACAACTCTCAACGCGCTTTCTGAAGGGGAAGCGTGTGTTTTATTGCGACGACCACGGGCGTGAGCATCAGCTTGGCAAAGTGCACGCCTGCGTGTTTCATCCGGAAAAACCCCTGCTGATGGGCTTGTTGGTGCGCCGTCCCGACCTTGCGTTCATGGTGCATCGCAACGATATTTTCGTGTGGCGCGACGCGTTCACTCTTGAGGACGGGCGCGTGAAGCTTTCTTCCGACAAGCTGCGCTGGGGCAAAAAAGCGCTTAAACAGGCCCCTCCATCAGGCGATATGAGCAACGACGAAGCCGCATCGTTCGACTATGAAAAATGCGTGCTGTGGGAAGGCATGCCGCTTATTACGCGTAACGGCCAGCAGATTGGCAACGTGGGTGACGTGCTGTTCAGCGTGAACACGGGGCGCGTCGTTCAGGTGGTTGCAACGCAAGGCGCTGGCACCGACGCGCTGGTTGGCACGCGTACTATCCCTGCTGAACTGCTGGTTGGCTTTCGCTTCGGCAAAGGTGCTCGCTTGCGTGACAGCGCGGCATCCAGCCAAACGCTTACGCAAAATGGCAGTTCAGACACAGAATTGCTGGGCGCCATCATGATTGACGACGAAGCGGAGCAGCTTGAAGAAACAGGCGGAGCGGCCGTTGCGCTTGGCGTTGGCGTTGGAAAAGTTCAACAGCGTGTCGTTCAAAACGTCAAAGAAATTACGCCGCCTTTGCAAGATGCCACGAAAACGGTTGCGCGCGAAGCTACCAAAGCGGCTTACAAGGGAGCTCAGGCAACGCAGCAGCAGCTCAAACGCGCAAAAGGCATGTTTGCTGCATTTAAGGAAGAATTCGACAAGGCGTCGCACGACTAGCGACTAAGCACTCACGGATTGCAGTTGTTGTTTTTGCATGTAAGGAACATTATGTCTAATCAAAAGTCTGATAGTACCACCACTCAAGCGGCTGCCCATACACCCGCCAAGCAGGCGGTCGATCAGACACGCCCGCAGGCCGCTGAACAGGCATCCGCCCAGCCGCGTTCCCCGCGTTCGCCCCGTCAGCGCCTTCAAAAAGATGAAATCGTCAAGTTTCTCATCCTTATTGGCATTGGATGCGTCGGCGTGGCGTGCGTTATTGCGCTGTGGCCGCAAATTATGGATCTGTTTGCAGAAGGCGGCGTAAACCGGCTGGTCCAGAAGGTGCAGCAGGCGGGCTCGTGGGGTGTGCTGTGCTTGCTTGGTTTGCAGCTGCTGCAAGTAATTGTGGCATTTATCCCTGGTGAAGTGGTGCAAGTGGCGGCCGGGCTGATGTATGGTCCCGCGCTTGGTGCGCTGATTATTGTGGTGGGCGCGGCGCTGTCATCTGCGATTGTGTACATCATGGTGCACAAACTGGGCGCGCCCTTCGTTCAAAAAATGGTTCCGGAAAAATACATGAACCAAATTCAGAAGTTCGAGGAAAGCAATAAATTCGAAGTGATTGTGTTCATTTTGTTTTTCCTGCCTGGCATGCCAAAAGACGCGTTTACGTATTTGTTGCCGCTGACGCGCATGAAGTTAGCGCCTTTTTTGATTATCACGACGCTCGCGCGCACGCCTGGAATTGTTGCGTCAACCTATGCAACGGCTGGTTTTGTGAACGGGAACATCGTCGAGGCGGTTATCATCGTTGCGGTTGTGGTGATTATTGCGGTGGTGGGGATTATTTTCCAGAAGCAGATTGTAAGCGTGCTCGGTCGCTTAACGCCGCACGCGTCTGGAACGCGCGATACCAGCCCAAACACCAGCCACAGCAACGCTGGCAGCACCGCCAGCCGCACCAATGCCACAAGCACTCACGCCGGCAGCACCGCCAGCCGCGCCGATGCTACAAGCACCCACGCCGGTACCACCGCCTTCACAACGCAGGAAGGTTGCTCCCATGATCATGAATAATCGCTTCGATGCGGCCACCTATCGACCCCGTAAAACGAAGTGCGCAGCCGCTTTGTATGCGTTTTTCCTGGGGATATTCGGCATTCACAAGTTCTATTTGGGCTATTACCAAACCGGATTTATCATGCTTGGCATCAGCGTTATTGGCGGCATCGCCACGTTCGGCATCGCAAGTTGCGTTATGTGGCTTATCGCGATTGTGGAGGGCATCGTGTATTGCCTGCGCAAACCGGACGCGTTTCAGCAAACGTATGTGTTGCACGAGCGTTCCTGGTTTTAGATTTGGTTTCAGACGCGCTTGGGAACAGGCATAATGGCAGTTTCGGCGAGCGTTTTAACGGGGAACAGACGTCGCTGCGCGCGCATCCGCGCTTGTAGCGCCGCGCCATCTAACGCGCAAGGCTGCGATGCCGTTGGCGCGCTTGTTTTCGCCACAACATAGCACCCAGCTGCGTAGTGCGTTCCTTTTCGTTACAATAGTGCTATACGCAATCGCTTTGTGCCCGCAAGCGCCCCGCGCCAGGTTCCGCGCACCGCGCCTCCCGTGCCAGGTTCCGCGCACTGCGCCCACCCGTTTGCGTTGTCTGTTTTGCGCCTGTAACGTGCGCGCGCAACGCACGTCTACGCATATAAGCCCACGTAAACCTACAAAAAAGGAGTTCTTATGCTGTCAATTTCTCGAAACGACGTTCGCGTGCCTATGGATGTTCCTGCTGATATGCGTGAAACCTATATCAGCAACTACCTTGCTGCAACGCGCTCAACAGGCCGTTTGATGCTTTTCGCGTGCGACCAAAAAGTGGAGCACCTGAATGCCGATTTCCACGGCGAAGGCATCGACCCCGCCGACAATAATCCCGAGCATTTTTTCCGCATTGCTTCGCAGGGCTGCTGTGGTGTTCTTGCAGGTCAGCGTGGACTTATCGCGCATTACGCCGCCGATTATCCTCAGCTGAATTACCTCGTGAAAATGAATTCAAAAACCAATTTGGTGAAAACGGCGCAAAGCGACCCGTATTCTGGCATGCTCTACGACCTCGACGACATTTTGCTGATGCGCGACGCGGGCGTTCGCGTGGTTGGGCTTGGCTATACCGTGTATTTGGGCAGCGAGTACGAAGCGAACATGCTTTCTGAGGCTGGTGCGCTTATTGCGCGAGCTCATGCGGAAGGTTTGCTGGTTGTGCTGTGGATTTATCCGCGCGGCGCTGCCGTAAAAGCCGAAAAAGATCCGGCGCTTATCGCTGGTGCAGCGGGCGTTGCGCTGTGTTTGGGGGCCGATTTCGTGAAAGTGAACCCGCCGAAAGTGGAAGGCGACGCTCACGCAAGTGCGCGTGCGCTGGCTATTGCCTCTGAAGCCGCAGGTAGATGCGGACTTGTGTGCGCTGGCGGATCGACGGTTGACGCGCGTAGCTTCTTGGAGCAGCTGCACGATCAAATTCATGTGGGTCATGCGCTTGGCAATGCTACGGGCCGCAATATCCATCAGCGCTCGCTTGACGAGGCCGTTCGTTTAACGAAGGCCATTAGCGCGCTGACGCTTGCCGATGCTTCTGTCGACGAAGCGCTTGCTATTTATGAAGGGGAAAAAGAGTTCCATATCGAATAGTGCTGTTCACCAGCAAAAAGTGGTGCCCGAGGCGAGAGTCGAACTCGCACGAGTTTCCTCAACGGTTTTTGAGACCGCCGCGTCTGCCATTTCGCCACTCGGGCACGCTGAATTGCAATTATAACCTATCGGCGTGCGCATGTATAGGTACGAAAATGCTATTTTTCCTTAAAAAGATTGCACACCGCCAGCTGTGCCTGAACGCAGCGCAGCATTAAATCGGTATCTTCCAAGCCAAGATGCACTTCTTTTTCGTGCTCATCAAGCACGCCGCGCCTGCGCGCCCAATTTTCAAGTGCCGCCGGCCTATCGCGATACGACATCCGCGCCACTTCCGCATCAAGCGCACGGCATATGTCGCGCGTATCGATGATGATAATTTTTCCGTTCAAGCGCTCTTCCAAATACCCAGGTAAATGCAGGGAAAACCACGAATCTTCAAATGCAGCGTTGTGCGCAAGAACGGGATACTTCTTGAACAGCGAAAGCAGCGTTTTGTGGAGCGCCGTATTTTCGCGAAACGGCAGTTTCCCGTTAATGTTTTCCCACGTAATGTGGTGAATATGCGACAGCGGCACCGGACGATTGCGATAGCAGGGCGGCAGCGTACAAAATTCGCTGCGCGCATCAAACGGCGTTGCGTCGGGCGTAAGCTCCATTAATTCCCAACCAACATTAAGAATGTAGCCGCGCTCGGGGCGAAGCGAGCTGGTTTCAAGGTCGATGCCCAGCACGCAGCCTTTCATCGGCGCAAGTGAGAAGCCCGACGCCGCGGAACGACTGCGCTCGATAGTTTCTTTGCGGATGGTTTCCTTGCGCCTGTTCTGCAGTTTTGCAACGCCTGCAATAACGTCGTTTTCGGTAAGCCACTCAAGGCGCTTCGGCAGCAGTTTGCGCAGCTCAAAATCGGGAACGCAGTCGCAGTTCGCGCGGTTGCGGTCGCACAAATCAAGCAGGTCGCGCACAGCATCGCTTACAGGAACGGGCAATTCTTCGCCCGCTTTCATCGCGTGCACAATTTCAAACAGCGCGTTTTCGTTTTGCACAATTTGCCCCATGAAATGCGACGGATTGTTGATAAACATCGACGGCAGAGGGATGGAATGTGCGTGATTGAGCGCTTCTACAAGATTCATTGCAGCTTCCTTTTCTGTATGCAGGCTGTTTGAACAGGCGTTTTGCTGGCGAACGCGTCGCAAGCACGCGCGCGTTGCTGGTTCACGTGCAGCGTTTCGTGCGGATGCGGATGCGGATACGCGTGCGTCGTTGGCGTCGCTGATGCCGTAAACGATTATAGTGCATTCTTGTGTGCATAAAAAGGAGCACGCCGTTCCGCACCGCCCGTGCCGTTTCGCACACACCGTGCCACGCGCGTCCCTCGCGCCGTCCGTTCCTCCCGTTCCCGTCTCACATTCATCGACAAACAACACCATCTTTACAATTTTTGCTAGCAGATTTTCTCAATTTCATTACAATGGAACATGTTAGGTTGTAGAGGCTGAAGGGGAAAACGTTTCTGCAACACATATGTTTTTGCATTATGCTGGCAAAAGCATAAGGGTTATTCGGGCAATCGTGCTTCGTTCAGCGAACACAGTGGAGGAGTAACAATGGCAGATTTTTGTATCAACGAACGCAAACTAGCATATCAGCTGCGCAAATTCATCGATCGAAATTGGGAATCGATGCTCGATGAAGTAGCTGCACTGGTGGCAATTCCCAGCTATGCCGAGCCCGACAAGGCGGCTCCGGGTGCGCCATTTGGCCCCGGGCCTGCGCGTGCTCTCGACTACGTGTTAAAGCTGGCGTACAAGTTTGGCATGGAGCCGCACAACTGCAACGGCTATGTTGGCTATGCCGATTTGTACGGCGCGCAAGCTGAGGATAGTTTTCATACTAAGGAAGTGGGAATTATCGCCCATCTTGATGTTGTGCCTGCGGGTTCAGGCTGGAATTTTCCGCCGTACGAAATGACGCGCAAGGAAGGCTATCTGGTTGGTCGCGGCGTTGCTGACGATAAAGGTCCGCTGGTCATGGCCCTGTTCGCCATGAAGTTCTGGCGCGAATTTACGCCTACGTTGCCGTTCCGCACGCGCTTCATCTTCGGGTGCGACGAAGAAACGAAAATGCGCGACGTCAGCTATTATCGCAAGCGTTTCCCCGATCCGTTGTTCCTGTTCACGCCCGACGCTGCGTTCCCGGTTGCCTATGGCGAGGCGGGCATTTTGTCGGCATCCTTTGCGCTACCTGCGCAAACGGGCAGCGTCATTCAATCTCTTGAAGCGGGCGTTGCAAGCAATGCTGTTCCCGCGTCTGCGTGCGCGCGCGTTCTCGATTTAGGGCAAGAATTTGGCGCCGCGGACGGCATAAGCGTTACGCGCGACGGCGGTTGTTTCCTTATTCAAGCGCAGGGCAAAAGTGCGCACGCATCCCAGCCTGAACAGGGCGTGAATGCTTTGGGCATCCTCGTGCGTTACCTGCTTGATAACGAAGTGGGCAGCAAGGCCGAAAGCGCGTTCTTCGAGCTTATCGAGAAACTTACCCAGTCGACTGATGGAGCGGCTGTTGGTATTGCTGCAAGCGACGAAAGTTTTGGTGCGCTCGTAAGCAGTGCAACCTTGTTGCGCAAGGAAGACAATCTGCTGAAAGTATACGTTGACGTGCGCTATCCTTCTTCAACCAGCGCCGATGCAATTTTTGCTGCGTTCCAGGCGCTTGGCGAGAAGTTCGGCGCGCATGCCACACTTGAGCAGAACAAGAATCCGTATCGCATTGACCCCGATTCTCCGTGCGTAAAAGCGCTGGTCGATGCCTACAAAAAAGCTGCCGATTTGGAGGAGGCGCCTAAGCCGTTCACCATTAAAGGCGGAACGTATGCTCGTAAATTCCCGCGTGCCGTTAGTTTTGGCGCGGAAGTGGAAGGCGAAGCTTTGCCTGAATGGGCTGGTACGATGCATGGCGCGAACGAGGCAATTTCTGAGGAGTCGCTTAAGCGCGCATTCAAGGCATACGTTTACGGCTTGCGCAATTTAGGCTCAGTTGTGTAAAGTCAGCTGTGTAAACTCAGTTGTGTTATTACATGTACCATTTTGCGCACGTAATGTTGTAGTTTGCTGCGATGCAGTAACTCCGTTACGTTGGCTTTTTCCATAGGCTTGTGTAGCTATTGGTGCAGTTAGCATGCGGGTAGTTCTTTTCGTTGCATAGCGAAAAGGCTACCCGTAATTTTTTTCATGATGCATGTTCATTTTTCTTTCGTTTATAGTCGAGACAAAGGCACAAAATAAGAAATTTATCGACTATAATCGATAAAGCAAGCAAAAACGGTACGTGAAAGCCGCCAACCGCCAACCGCGATCGTTCGCCAAGCTTCAACTGAAATTTTCATTTTGAACCACGTGCCCGTGCGTTGTGCCACGTGCGAATATAAAATATACGACCCGTGCTCTCAAACCAACCCGCTACGCTTTGTTATATAATAGAACACGTTGTTAGTGCTACCTTGCGTGCTACGTGTACGTTTTGTAGGCTTTAAAAGGAGTTTTGTGTGTTAAAGGCTATAATCGTTGATGACGAGGCACCTGCGCGCTCTGAACTGCGGTTTCTTCTTGATGAAGAAGGAAATACTGAAGTCGTTGCTGAAGCAGCAAGTGTGAGTGAAGCTATCGAAAAGCTGAAGGAATACCCCTGTGATGTGGTGTTTCTTGATATCAACATGCCCGAGGTTAACGGTTTGAAATTTGCGGCCGGTTTGCAGTGCCTTACCAGCCCGCCTGCCGTTGTGTTCGTGAGTGCTTACAGCGAATATGCTCTCGAGGCGTTTCAGGTAAAAGCGGTCGACTACCTGGTGAAACCCGTTGAAACCGAGCGCCTTGCGCAGGCGCTGGCACACGTGCGCGACAACGTCAATTTGCGCATCGCAGCCCAAAAATCGCAGCGCATCGCCGTCGAAAAAAACGGCAACAAGATGTTCATCCCCATCGACAGCATTCGCTATGTTATGGCGCGCGACGACTATTCCCTGCTCCACACCGACAACGATCGCTACTATTCGCCCCTGAGTTTAACGCAGTTCGAAAAACGCTACGAAGCGCATGGTTTTTTCCGCGTGCACCGCGGCTATTTGATCAACGTTTCGTTCGTGCAGTCGGTTACTCCACAGCAAGGCGGAACGCTTCTGGTAAGCATGCGTGGCTCTGACGAGGCCATTCCTGTTTCCCGACGTCGAGCGTCTGCCCTCAAACGCGCCCTTGGTATGTAGCGTACCACCTGCGCATTTCTTTAGAGAGGAATTTCGTATACATGATTTCAGTAGAAATGGAGAAGTTGTATCCTTCTGGCAAGCTTCTCGTAAAAGAACATATTGCAAGCCGCATTCATGCTCAAGATGCAACGGTATATAATTTCTCCCCCCAGGCGCAGGCCATCGCGCAGGACTATATGGGCTGGACGACACTTGCCTCAAACCCGCCGTATCCGCTTGAGCGCATCATGGCGTTTGCGCAGGAAGCGCGCCGCAGCAACGTTACTGACGTGGTGCTTATTGGCCAGGGCGGCTCGACGCAGGCGTCGATGACTATCACGAAATACAACAAACCCAACGCTGCGGCCATTCGTTTTCGCACGCTCGATTCCGACTCTCCCGTGCGTTTGCGCGAAGTGATGGGCAGCATCAAACCGGCCTCTACGCTGGTAATTATCTCGTCGAAAAGCGGCGGCACTATCGAGCCGCGCCTTATGTTGCAAGCGTTTCGTGAAGCACTGAAAGAGTTTTTGCCGGAAGAAGACATTGTGCGCCATTTGGTTGCCATCACCGACCCCGGCTCCGATTTAGAAGCGCAGGCGCAACGCGAAGGGTGGCTTGCTGTTTTCCCAGGTGAACCAAGTGTTGGAGGGCGTTATTCGGCGCTTTCGATTTTTGGATTGCTGCCCGCTGCGCTGGTGGGTATTGACATTGTGGAACTGATGGAACGTGCCGCACAGGCCGAGCGCGCGTGCAGCGAAGACTCAATCGACAATCCTGCAATTGGCTTAGCGTCGTTTCTTTACGACAATTATCTGGCAAATCGCAACAAGTTTTCCCTGCTTACGCAGAAGCGCGGGCGTGTGTTGGGCTTGTGGATCGAGCAGCTTGTTGCAGAAAGTTTAGGCAAAGAAGGCAAGGGGATTTTGCCAAACATCGAGGTAGATTCCTTGTTACTGTCGCGCGACCCGGGCGATCGCTGCGTTGTGATGTACAAAACCAAAAACGATTCGTGGGATGAAACCTGCAATTTTGAGATGAGTTTGTCGTACGTCGACCCGAATATTCCGCGTTCAATTTTTCGCATTGATACGGTGCAAGATTTGGCCGAGCACTTTGTGATGTGGGAATACGCCATTGCTATGTGCGGCTACCTTATGAAAATTTGCCCCTTCGATCAGCCCGACGTGGCATCAGCAAAAGCCGAAGTGCTGGAAATTCTCCACAAGGGCGCGCCTGCTCCAAACCTGGTAGATTCGTACATTGGTCCGTGGAACATGGGCGAGGTTGAAGTGCGTATGGGCTCTACGTTTCAGCCGCAAACATCGGTGATTGAGGCGCTGAAATCGCTGTTTGGCAGCATTCGACCAGGCGATTTCTTCGCACTGAACGCGTTTTTGCCCTTCACGGGCGAAGGGCGTCGCGAGGCGCTTGAAAGCATTCGTTTTTGTGTAGCGCAAACCTTTGACATTGCTTCGTGTTTGGAAGTGGGGCCGCGCTACCTGCACTCAACGGGCCAGTTGCAAAAAGGCGGTCAAAACAACGGTGTGTTCCTTATCTTGTCGGCAGACGAGTTGAAGGATATCCCGCTGAAAGAAGTAGCTCCAAGTTTAGGGGAGCTTGCAAAAGCGCAGGCCATGGGCGATTTAGTGACGCTTTCGGCGCGCGGGCGACGCGTTATGCATTTGCATTTACCCGATAATTCCGGCGTTACCTTAGGAGCGCTTGCAAAAGTAATTCAACAGAACGTTGTGAAACAAGCGCCCGATGCTGCGGTTGAAGCCGGGGATGGCGCTGGGGCTGAAGCCGGGGCTGAAATCGGTGCTGGAGCTGGGGATGAAGCCGGGGTTGGCGCTGCGGTTGAAGCGCCCGAGCCCGTTGCTGCCGCATCCGTTCCCGCAGCCGACGCCACCGCAGGCGTGCCAGCTGCCGCGCCTGTTCCAGCGGCTGAACACGAAGCTCAACACAAGGAATAATGCGGGGCTTGCTATGATTGAGGCGCAGCGCGTTAAAGTAACGGGAGTTGTACAAGGTGTCGGTTTTCGTCCGTTCATTTACCGCCTTGCGCATACGTACCAGCTTACTGGCTGGGTGCTCAACGCAATCGATGGCGTAACCATTCACTGCGAAGGCACCCCACAGCACCTTGATGCGTTTGTGCTGGCTATTGCAAACGAAGCGCCACCTGCGGCTTTGGTGCAACATATCAGCATCGAGCCGTGCGAACTTCAGAATTTTACCAGCTTTGAAATTCACCATTCCAACAAGGACAACGCCCACGAAACAACGCTCGTGTCACCCGACCTTGCTACCTGCGACGATTGCACGCGCGAGCTTTTTGACCCTGCGAACAGGCGTTATCGCTATCCTTTCACCAACTGCACGAATTGCGGGCCGCGTTATACCATTATCGAGAAGCTGCCCTACGACAGGCCGAATACCTCGATGAAGGTGTTTCCGCTGTGCGACGCGTGCAAGTACGAGTACGAAAACCCTCTTGACAGGCGCTTTCACGCCCAGCCAAACGCGTGCTTCGAGTGTGGGCCGCATATCAGTTGGTACGAAGTGCCGCGCGCCACGTCCGCATCATCTTCCGCATCATCTTCTGCAAATAAGCCCATCACCAGCACTTCTGTTGCTTTTAGCTGGGGAACAACGCGCGAAGAAAGCGACGCCATCCTGGCACGCGCCGTGCAGCGCCTTGCTGCGGGCAGCATAGTGGCTGTTAAGGGCTTAGGCGGCTTTCATTTGGCGGTTGACGCGTCGAATGCAGGCGCGCTTGCAACCTTGCGTGCGAGAAAACACCGCAAGGGGAAAGCGTTCGCGGTTATGATGCCGTCGCTTGAAAGCGTTCAGCGCGTGTGCGACGTAAGCGCTGAAGAGGCGAAAGTGCTTTTGTCACCGGCGCGCCCCATTGTGCTTTTGAAAAAAAAGCCGCACGTGCAATTTGCGCAAGGGCTGGCTGATTCCTTGTCTGAGCTTGGAGTTATGCTTCCGCAAACGCCGCTTCATCATTTGTTGCTGCACGATTTTTGCGCGGCAACGGGACGCGATATGTTGGTTATGACGTCGGGAAATGTCCACAACAATCCGCTTGTGATTACCGACGAAGAAGCGCTGCGCGAGCTTGGAGGCATTGCCGATGCGTTTTTGAGCAACAACCGCGACATTCGCGTGCGCATTGACGATTCGGTGGTGCGCGTTTTGTCGTTTACGCACGTCACGCCCCCTGAATGTGCGTCTGCGGCGTCAATTGCCGATGCACGGGAGGAAGCTGCATCGCTTCCCAATGCAGAAGAAGAAACGGCGTCGCGTGCGTCAAGTGCGCTTGCGTCCGAACCAGAACCCGCAACCGCAAACGCCACCGCGCCTGCGCCTGCGTCCGCGTCCGCCAAACCCGAACCCGCGCAATCTGTCTCCTCACCAGCGCAAACAACCACCGCCGTGCAGTTCATCCGCCGCGCACGCGGCTATGCGCCGCTGCCACTTTCCCTCAAGCACGAGCATCACGCCAACGAAACGCTCTTGGCGCTGGGAGCCGAGCAGAAAAACACCATCGCGCTTGTAAGCGGCGAGCGCGCATTCGTGTCGCAGCACATCGGCGACGTGGAAAACGCAGCAACCTACGACTCGTGGCTGGCGGCTTCTTCGCGCTATGAGCAGCTGTTTTCCATGCACCCCACCGCTTTCACCTGCGATAAACACCCCGAGTACCTTCCCTCGAAATGGGCGCGCGACAAGCACCGCGCAAGCCAGCTTCCGCTTGTTGAGGTTCAGCATCACCATGCGCATATAGCCTCTGTACTGGGAGAACACAACATCACGCAAGCGGTGTGCGGCATCGCGTACGATGGCACGGGCTACGGCACCGATGGTCGCATTTGGGGCGGCGAAATTCTGGTGGCAACGCAGCAGGCTTTCGAGCGCTTTGCCAACTTCGCGTACGTTCCGCTGCCTGGTGGCGCCAAGGCCATTCGCGAACCGCTTCGTTGTGCGTATGGCGTGTTATGGGCGTTTGACCTGCTTGAACACCCTGCGGCCAAGCGCATCGTGCAAGCGATGGGTGCCCAGGCGCAAATTTGTGCAGAAATGATAGAGAAAGATATCAACTGTCCGTACACGTCATCGGTCGGGCGCCTTTTCGACGCCGCATCTGCGATAACAGGCGTGTGCTGCCACCCTTCCTACGAGGGTGAGCCGGCCATTTTGTTTGATGCCGCGCGCGGTGCACTTGAACCCGATTTCGATAAGCGGTATCGTATGGAAGTAGTAAAAAATACCGCTTCAACGCAAGCGACTGCGCAGGATACATCGGTTGTGGTAATCGATGCTGCTCCTGCTTTTCGCGCTTTGCTTGACGATATGGAAGCTGGGGTTGAGCTTCCTGTTATCGCAACGCGTTTTCACACGGCGCTTCTTGAGGTAAGTGTGCTGGTCGCGCGCATGGTTACGCAGCTGTATCAGCTTTCAACGGTGGCTTTATCGGGCGGCGTGTTCATGAATCGCTTCCTTGTTGAGTATCTGGTTGAATACCTCAACAACGCAGGTCTGACGGTTGCGCTGAACGCGAATCTTCCTCCAAATGACGGCTGTATTTCATTTGGGCAGGCAGTTATTGCATTAAGCAAGCAGAAGTGGTAATACAAACATAGTTGCAGCACGTTTGCACTCGCCGGGAGGGGGCTTAATTATGTGCTTAGCAATTCCAGCAAAAATTCTAGAACTTCTAGATGATCACATGGCGCAGGTTTCCATTATGGGTACCACGCGCGAAATTTCGCTTGACCTAACACCAAGCGCTCATCAGGGCGATTACGTGTTGGTGCATGCCGGGTTCGCCATCGAAATTGTTGACGAACAGTATGCGCGCGACACCTTGGCCGTTATCGAGGAAATGGGCGATGTTGTTGACACTGAAGAGCTGATGAACGCGTCAGGGGTGGCGCTGTAATGAGCACCTTAGTTGAGCCGAAACTCCAACCTGTTCAGCAGCTTTCCATGGAAAGCGAGCTGGCGCAGTTCAAGAACCCCCAGCTTGCCAAAAAAGAGCTTGAGGTTATTCGCTATTATGCGCCGCCCGAGGCCGTGCTGATGGAAGTATGTGGAACGCATACGGTGTCCATCGCGCGCAACGGCATTCGCGATTTAATGCCGAAAGGTATTCGTTTAGCGTCTGGACCAGGTTGTCCTGTGTGCGTTACCGCCAATAAAGACATCGATACGGTTATTGCGCTTGCGCGTATCCCCGAAGTGACTATTGCCACCTTTGGCGATATGACGCGTGTACCAGGCTCAACGTCAAGTTTGTTGAAGGAACAAGCGAACGGCAAGTCGGTGCGCATTGTGTACTCGCCGCTTGACGCGCTTACGCTTGCTCGCAAAAACCCTGATAGACAGGTAGTTTTTGTGGGCGTTGGCTTTGAAACAACCACGCCGCTGGTGGCGATGGCCGTGAAACGCGCTGCCGACATGAAGCTGAAAAACTTCAGCGTATTTGCCGCTCATAAGAACATGCCCGGCGCGCTAGAAGCGATTATTTCCGACCCGCGTCTGAAGGTGTCGGCGCTTATTTTGCCTGGTCACGTAAGCACTATCATCGGTGCGCAGCCCTATCAGTTCCTTGCGAAGAAATACGGCATTCCTGGTGTTATTACGGGGTTCGAGCCTGTTGATATGCTGCAAGGCATTGCCATGATCATGAAGCAGTTGCACGATAAAACGGCGTCCATCGAAATTGCGTATGCGCGCGGCGTTATGCCTGAAGGAAACCCTGTTGCGCGTGCTGCGATTGACGAAGTGTTCGAAACATGCACGTCAACGTGGCGTGGACTTGGTCCTATTCCTGGTTCGGGCTATAAGTTGCGCGAAAAGTACGCAGCTTTCGATGCGTTGAAGCGCTTTCATCCCGATGTTGAACCCACGCAAAATCCGCACGGGTGCCGCTGCGGCGATGTGTTGCGCGGTATTATGGCGCCTAATCAGTGTCCGCATTTCAGACGCTTGTGTACGCCGGAAAATCCTGTGGGTCCGTGCATGGTTTCCAGCGAAGGCAGTTGCGCTGCGTATTACCGCTACTATTAGACGCAGCGGACATAGTGCCGCGATTGGATACCGAGGGCGCAGCGGTGCGAATGGGTGCAGCGTTGTCCATTGAACGCAGCGTTGCGATTGGGTGCGGCGTTGCGAATGGGTACAGCGTTTCTATCGGGAACAACCTTGCTACAAGGCGCGGTGTTTCCGTTTCGCGCCCCGTTCTTGCATACTAGCGTTGCTATCAGGCGTTACGCTTATACCTTGTTCCGCGTCCATTTCCAAATTTAGTGATGTAGCCTTTTTCGGTAAGCTGTCCAAGCAGCTTCAGCGTTTTATTTTTGCCAAAAGCAGTTGCGCTTGCAAGTTTCGAACTGGTATCTACCGTGTTTGTTATATGCTCATACATAAGCGCCTCATCAGGCAATAGGTTGTGTTTATCTTTCAGCAAAGGCAAGGTTACTTTAATAGTATTGTCGCTAAATTCATGTATTGGCTTTGTAAGACTATGCTCGTATGCTGCGCGCATTCTCGCCACGCCCGTTCCGAAGTTTTCGATAATATGCAAACGGAAAAACAGCGCCCCTAACAGCGGATTACGGAGCAGCGACACCTGACCGTTGAGGTATTCTTCTTGGGTAATGCCTCGTGGCAACCCACCAGGAGAATAAATTTCAATGCGATCATCAAACATCGCTACGCGTATATGCGTCGGTACATCCCATGTTCTATGCACAAGCGCATTGGCTATTGCCTCACGAAATGCCTTTTCAGGAACGGTTTCCACGGTTTTTCGTAGGGCGCCGTTAATGACATCATATTGATAATAATTTTGGTAGAGTTTAATGACTTTGTCATATTGCGATAGAAGCGACATGTGCTGAAACACTTCACGCTGTAAAATGGTATCGATGTTCGCGCCAAAGCGTGCGCAATCAATGCCGGAAAAGTTGTTAGTGTCAGCTATTAGTGCGCCTGCATTGTTATAAACTCCCTCGTTGGTTTCAAGTCCTACCGTTCGTAAAATATCGTTATTAACAGCAGCAATGTGCAGTTCGCGCTTCATATATGCTTCAAGAACAGAAAAGTGCAACGTTGTGTCTTTTGCGGGCAGTTCATCGAAACTTTGGTTTGCTCCTTGCAAGATAAGCCTATTAAGTTCAAGACGATCTACTTCTACGGTTGATGTGTCGTTTCGCTTATATGCTTTGGCATGATAGTAGTACGGTTTTGAGGAACCTTCTAACACTTTTAGCGTAATAACATGGGTGTTTTCGTCCACCGTAATATGGTAATTTGGGCGCGGTTGTATGCTGTCATTGATTTTGTTTTCAATGGCAAGGCATGCATCTTTTGAGTTTTGAACTCCAACAATCTCGCCATTATCGGTAATTCCAAATTGAATAATCCCTGTTCCATAATTTGCATATGCGCTTACTGTTTTGAGGAATGTATTCGTGATGGCTTCTTTAACCTCAAGGGAAGCGTGTTCTTTCATAGGCTCACCTCACTCATACGCTATAGCTATCATTATAACAAAAACAAACGAAAAAGAATACGTTTGATTTTGCGTTTGCTTTTGGGCGTATTTTGTCGTTTTCGTTTGCTTTTGCGTTTGTTTTTTGGCGTATTTTGTCGTTTGCGTTTGCTTTTGCGTTTGTTTTCGTTTGTTTGAGGCGTGTGCTGTGCTCGTTTGCGCAGGTAATATGCGCGGTGACGTAAAAATTTGCGTTTGCTTTTGCGTTTGCTTTTGGGACGTATTTTTGCTTTTGCGCCTGTTTTCGTTTGGGGAATGCGTTTTTTCGTTTGCTTTTGGGGTGCATTTTGGCGTTCGGCGGTAACAAGTTCGCTTTTCGTGGACGTTTCGTGCCTTGCGTTTGACGCTACACGTATTTTCGTTCCCGTTTCAGTTGCGTATTGTTCCGATACGTGCTATATACTATTCCGTTATTGCCAGTATTGTTCCGCTACAATACAGTGCAGGCCCGACGCCGCCGTCAGCGAACCTGCGCGCACGGTGAAAGTGGGAATTAAGGCAACAAATGAAAGTGCCAGATGGGAGCGATAATCGATGTATATCACCGTTCAACAAGCAGCTGAACAATGGTCACTTTCTGATAGACGCGTGCGCGCTTTGTGTTTGCAAGGTAAAATCCCTGGTGCGTTCCACGAAGGCCGAGCGTGGAAAATTCCCGCTGATGCTGTGAAGCCGTCAGACGCTCGCTATAAACGTGAAGCATCGCTTATTTCTGTTATCGCAGGTAAACTAGCAATTCTAAAAAAACGACGCCCTCTTACGCAAGGCGAGCTTGAGCGCCTCAACGAAGAATTTCTTATAAGCTCCACGTACAATTCAAACGCCATAGAAGGCAACACCCTGACGCTTCGCGAAACCGAGATGGTTCTGCGCGGGCTTACTATCGATCGTAAATCGTTAAAAGAGCATTTGGAAGTTATCGGTCACAAAGAAGCGTTCGAATATGTTTTGCAGCTTGTACGTGCGAAAACTCCGTTATCGGAAAAGGTAATCAAAGACATTCATTACTTGGTTTTGGCTGATAAAAAGGAAGATAGGGGTGTTTATCGGCGCGTGCCAGTGCGGATTATGGGTGCGGCGCTTACGCCTGCACCGCCGCAAAGCATTGTTCCGAAAATGGAAGACTTGCTCCAACGTTACAAGCGCAGCAAGGAAGATATCGTAACGAAGATTGCGCGTTTTCATATTGAATTTGAAAGTATTCATCCGTTTATAGATGGCAACGGACGAACGGGCAGGTTGCTTGCAAATTTTGAGCTGATGAAAGCGGGATTTCCGCCGATAGATATCAAATTTACCGACCGCTTAAAGTATTACGAAGCCTTCGATGAGTACCACAAGAATCAGAGCGTTTCAGCTATGGCGGATATGTTTTCGCAGTACATCAACCAGAAACTTGACACGTATTTATCTATTTTGGATAGCGATCCATCGTGCTAGGAGTGTATCTTTGCACACTGTGCGCACAACACGCTGCACGGCGTACGTAACGCGCGCGCCTTACGTGGTGTGCAAAAATATCTGTTCAAGTGCGGAAATGTAGTTTTGTATCCCTTGTGTTGGGATGTTCGCAAAGTTAATCACAATGTTGCAATATCCGTTTGCGTCAGGGCTTGCGCTGCGCTTATCTGCCATGTAGTCTTCCAGAAAAACAAGCGGCACGCCGTAGCTTCGCGCTTGCAGTTTTGCGCGTTCTACCTGCTGTTTTGTACGGATGCGCACCAGCAGATGCGTTCCCGCTTCACACGGCTCAACGCGCATGACGCCCGCCAACGCCGAGTGATGCAACGCGTATTCCCACTGCTCGTACACTTTGCGATAATACTTGCGCAGGCGAAACACGTGCCGCTCGAAAAACCCCTGGTCAATGAAGCGCGCAAGAGCATATTGCTCGAAACTCGACACCGTGCTGGAAAAGTCAGCAAATAAGCATTCGTAGCGTTTAAGCAAATCATCAGGCAAAATCATATAACTAATCCGAAACGACGGCGCCAGCGTTTTGCTGAACGTGTTCATGTACACCACGCGCCCGCGTACGTCTTCGGCAAACAGCGGCGCAAAGGGTTTCGAGCCGTAGCGCAGTTCGCTGTCGTAGTCGTCCTCGATAATGATTCGTGATGGCTGCTTATTTGCCCAGGTAAACAGCTTAATTCGTTCTTTGATGGGCATCACGGCACCGCTGGGGAACAAATTGGCGGGCGTTACGCGAATTGCATTTGCGTTCATGCGTTCCAGTTGCTCGATATCAAGCGCATTTTCGCGCGCCTCGATGCCTTCCCACGACACGCCGCGTCCGCGCGCAATGGCGGCAAGTTTGGTGTAGCCCGGCTTTTGAAACACCAGGCGTGTGTTTGCTCCAAGAACCCATAACAGCTGGTCAAACTGCAATTCGCTTCCCGCGCCGATGACGATATTGTGCGGCGATACGCTTAGCGCGCGCGTTTCATACAGCGAACGCGCCAGTGCTTCTCGCAGTGCAAGCAGTCCCTTGAAGGGAAGCGCTTGCAGCAATTTATTGTTCGGGAGCATAAGCGCTTCTCGCATGCATTTGTGCCACAGGCTTACGGGGAACAGCTCCAAGCTGGTTTTTTGCTGCTGTTGCTGCTTGTGGGGAACGGGTGCGTGCGGCGTTGCGCGTGGCGTTTCGCGCGGTGTGTGGAGCGCGGGTGCACACGCGGCTGTGTGCGGCGTGTGGAGCGCGGTTGCGAGCGGTTTGTCTGCTTCTGCCCGTTGTGCTATTTGTGCTGCTACCTGCGATGATGCGTGCGTGTGCGCGTTCAGAGGTGTCAGCTTCGTCGTGTCGCGTGCGTCGCGTGTGTCAAGTGCATCCAATGCGTCAAGTGCGTCACGTTCCCCGCGTTTATCAGGCTTTATGTGGTAATCGAGCGCCTCTACAAAATATCCTTTACGCTCTGCGGAATAGACGAAGCCTTCCGCAAGCAACAGTTCAAGTGCGCGCTGAACCGTGTTCACGCTCACGCCCAAATTCGCAGCTAAACGGCGCTTTCCAGGAAGGCGCGTGTGCGCAGGAAGCACGCCGTGCGCAATGTCGCGGCGGATACAGTGGTACAAGTATTCGTATAAGGGCAGTTTGCCTGCGTTATGTAAGTCGTACGTTAGCACTGCATATCCCTTTTGCTGGTAAAACGCGCGCGTTATGACTTGCGCGCGCATCAATTCTACCTGTATACTCCCACATATAAGCGCGTCTGTCGATACTTTTGTGCGCGGGGTGCGAAGGCGTTTCGTGCGCGGCCGGCAAATTCCCTGTTGAACGGTGGTGTTATGTATAAGCTATGCGTCGTTGAGGACGATTCTGAAGTTGCGTTTCAGTTGCAGCATTTGCTTGTTTCGCAAGGTTACCAGGCGTATGTGGTGCGCGCTTTGCATAGCTTGGATGCGGCGCTTGATGAAATTTTTGCGCAGCAGCCGCATTTATTGCTGCTTGACCTGGGGCTTCCTGGGGTTGACGGGCAGGTGCTCTGCCGTGCCTTGCGTGAAAAGTCGAGCGTGCCAATTATTGTGGTGACCAGCAGAAACTCTCAGCTTGACGAGCTGATGCTGCTTACGATGGGCGCGGATGATTTTGTTGCTAAGCCTTACAATCCGCAGTTGCTGCTTGCGCGTATCGAACGCGTCTTAAACCGCGCGTATGCCAGTTCATCAGGCACATCGTCCATTCTGCGCCATAAATCGCTGGTGTTGAATTTAAGCACCTGCACTATTTCGCATTATGAAAATGAGCCCGTGAACAGCTCATCTGCGCCCGCGTCGACCCCCGCATCCGCCGCCAACACGTCCGAGCGCAACGCGGCGTGTTCTACGGCAACGCTCACCAAAAACGAGATGAAAATTCTTGCCTTGCTGATGCGCAATGCAGGGGTTGTTGTCCCACGTCAGCGCATACAAGAGGAGCTGTGGCAAACCGATGAGTTCATCGACGACAATACACTGACGGTTAATATCAGCCACGTTCGCCAGATACTCGATCGCATTGGAGCGCAGGGAGCGATTGTGACGCATCGCGGCATTGGGTATTGTTTGGTGTAGCGTACGCTTCTGACCTGCCCGTATTGGTTCAAAGGAGTACCGTATGACGTTTGCAAGTTACGTCATTGATCGCCTAGCGTGGCTGTTGCTGCTATGTTTTGCGCTGCTGTTATCGGTGCTGGGGATGCTTATTGCCCGCGTGCCGCTTGGCGTTCTGATTTTGATTCTTGGCGTAATTGCGTTGGTAACAGTGCTGGTGCTTGTGGCCGATTACCTGCGCATTCGTTCTTTTTACCGCGAACTGAGTGACCTGTCGCGCTCGCTGAGTTCGCAGGCGTATTTGTGCAGCACGCTTACATCAAGCCCCCACACGCGTGAGCAGGCTTTTGTGCTTTCCATTATGAAAACGATGACGCAGGCGATGGTTTCTCAAATCGAAAAAACCAAGCAAGAGCAGGGCGATTATCGTCAATATACGGAACTGTGGGTGCACGAAATTAAAACGCCACTTGCTGCGTGTGAATTGTTGTTGCGCAACAGCGATATGTCGCAGCACGCAGGGGAACGCGAGCACGCAGGGGAACGCGAGCACGCAGGGGAACGCGAGCAAGCTTTGCAAGCAGGGGAAACGCCTTCGCAAGCAGGCGATTTCTCCTTTTCTGCTTCCGCATCGGTGAATCAGCGCCTTGGATTGCAAATCAAACGCATCGAAGAGCTGGTTGACCAAACACTGTATTACGCGCGCAGCGGCAATCTAGAAAACGACTTCATCATCAAAAATATCCAGCTTGACCAGGTAGTTAAGGGCGCCATCCACCGCTATAGCCGCCACATGATTCTTGCGAAAGTGTATCCGCGCTTAAGCAATTTGAACGTGAACGTGCGCGGCGATGCGAAATGGGTGCAGTTTATGATAGAGCAAATTATTTCGAATGCCATCAAATACCGAAAACCGCAGGCAGAAGCTTCATACATCGACATTAGTGCCACTCAGCAGACCAATGATTTTGGCGTGAAGACGACCGTCTTGTCGATACGCGACGATGGTATTGGCATTCCTGCAAGCGATTGTTCTCGTGTGTTTGAACAGGCATTTACAGGAGAAAATGGCCGCGCATATGCGAAGTCAACAGGCATTGGACTGTTTTTGGTCAACAAGTTAGCACGCAAGATGAACATGTCGGTTCGATTATCATCGCAGGTAGGGAAGGGAACTACCGTGTGCTTGTGCTTTAGTTCGGCGCTTCATGACGTAATGTAGTGTTGCGTGTTCGCAATTCATGTTTTGCACCGCCGCCCGTTCCCACCGCGCTTCCCGCACCGTAACACGTTCGCAATGTGACAAAATCGTAAGGTTTTAGTTAGCTAAATCAATGGTTGCCGTTCACTATTTTCGGGACAATAAACTCAAGCTAGGAAAACGCTCCGCTGCACGGCGCTCGATGGCGCGTGTACGCCCTACGAACAAGGAGGAAGTATGTCACGTATCGATACTCAACGTGCTGATAACCAGCAACCCGATGCAACGCCGTGCATTCTGGAATGCTCGCACGTGCAAAAATATTTTGGTTCACGTAAAAGCATTACCAAGGCATTAAACGGCATTGATTTACGCGTTAAACAGGGCGAATTCGTAAGCATCATGGGTCCTTCAGGATCAGGTAAAACAACCTTGCTGAATTGCATTTCAACCATCGACAAACCAACTGCCGGCTCAATTAGCGTTAACAACACGCCGCTCAATGCTCTGAAAGGCCAAAAGCTTGCGCGTTTTCGCCACGATGAACTGGGATTTATATTCCAAGACGCCAATCTTATTGAGTCGCTTACCGCGTATGAAAACATTGCATTGCCGCTGACGATTGCAAAATTTCGCGCGTCCGATATTAAAGGCCGCATTACGCAAATTGCGCTGCGCCTGAATATAAGCGACGTGTTGCATAAGTTTCCCCAGCAAATGAGCGGTGGTCAGCGCCAGCGCGTGGCGGCGGCGCGTGCCATTATTATGCGTCCTGCTCTTATTTTGGCCGACGAGCCAACAGGAGCGCTCGATTCCAAAAATTCGCGCAATCTGCTAGAGGCATTTGTGCAGCTTAACCAGGCGGAAGCTGCAACCATTATTATGGTCACTCACGATTCAGTTGCCGCATCATATTCATCACGTGTGGTGTTTATCAAAGACGGCCTTATATTTTCGCAGATGGAGCGCGGCACTCAAAGCCGCAAAGAATTCTTCGCCAGCATCATGGACGTTGTAAGCTACCTTGGGGGTGAAGACGCCGATGTTCATTAAAATTGCCTTCGGAAATGTGCGCCGCTCCCTGCGCGATTTCTCCATTTATTTTGTAACGCTCAGCCTTTCCATCATGATGTTTTACAGCTTCAACGCGCTGCTCAGCCAGGGGTTTTACACCGATCTTTCCCCCGATATGGGTCGCATGTATCAGCTGATGAAGATGTTTATTCAGGCTCTTTCTGTTCTGATTGCCATTATTGTGATGTTTTTGGTGGTGTCGTCAAATTTGTTCTTTATGAAGCGCCGCCGGCGAGAATTTGCAACCTATATCCTGCTTGGCATGAAAAAAATGCACCTGGCGCTTATCATTCTTATTGAAAATGTGATGTGTGCCGTTGTGTCGCTGATTGTTGGCTTGGGCTTGGGCATTCTTGTGTCGCAATTCACAACGCCTTATATTTCCTCGCTGTTCGACTTTCCGCCCGACATGTTCACGTTTAGCATTTCACAGGAAGCGCTGCTGTTTACAACGGAGCTGTTCTGCGTAATTTTTGCCGTGTCGTCGCTGATAACGTCGCTGTGCATTTCACGCGTTCGCTTAGCGATATTGTTCAAGTCGTCGCTGGTGAGCGATCGCTTCAAATTGCGAAACCCCTACGTGCTGTTTGCGCTGTTTGTGGTGTCGTTGGTGTGCATTGGTTACTCGTATTCGTTGCTGAAATTTTGGCTGAGCACCCATGCAGATAGTTCCGTTTTTGCGCAGGCAACGCTGTTTGTAACACTCGGGACAGCGCTCTTTTTCTTTTCGCTTTCGGGCTTTATTGTGGTGATTGCGAAAACGATAAAGCCGCTGTATTTTCGCGGACTGAACTGCTACGTTGTGCGCCAGTTTGCGAAATCTGTGAACAGCGCGTGGGCGTCGCTTACGCTGGTGTGCGCAACGGTGTTTGTTGCCTTGTGCGGCTTATCACTTGGTTTGGGCGTGGTAAGTAGTATCGATGGGCAGCTCAAAGACATTGATACTTCGCGCGTTATGGTAATAGCTGATACCGTCGATAGTGACTCGCATATTGCTGTTGAAGGTGCGTTCGCTGCTGATGGTGATGCAGAAGCTGCGCCGGGTGCGGGTGCGCGAAAGGCTGGCGAAGGGGCGCCCGCTGCTTCTACCAGCAAAAACGCCACATCTGATGCGGCGAACAGCAACCCCGCACCAGCCGATTACGACATTGCGCGCTATGCAGAAACTCATGTTGACCATTGGAACGACTATGTTGCGTATACGGCGGGTTTTCGTTTTTACTCGACGCTTGGCAAGACGTTTGAAAACAGCGATTCTAAGTATTTTGCAGAAACGCTGTTCAAGCAAATCATTGAACACCACCGCGAAACCGCAACGCAAAGCAAACCCGCAGCTCAAGGCTCCACGAATGCTGCACAAGGTAACGCTCAAGGCACAAGTTCTGACGGTAGCGCACAGGAACGTTCCACTGCAAGCGCAACACCTAACGCCGATGCATCTTCACAAAATCAATCTGAACACGGGTTTTCTGTTTTTTCCGCACCCGCAGATAACAGCGACAATATCAACGCAGAAAACGGCGCCCTCCCCAGCGACTTAAAAGGTTACGGGAGCATTTTGTATCTGAAAGCCTCTGAAGTGAATGCCCTGCTCCAGTACTTAGGAAAGCCCACCGTATCGCTTGCGAGTGATCAGGTTGCCTTGCTTGCGCTGATTGAGCCCAGCTACAAAGCGCTTATGCCATACGTTACTGGCGATATTCCTGTTGAAGTTGGTGGTCGCAAGCTAACGCTTACAACGCTGTTGGGCGGTAACGATTACAAAGGAATTTTTGCAGGATATGCCATGGTGCTTGTTGTGCCTGATAGTTTCATCGACAACACCTCAAAGCTGTATGCGTGCAATGCTCTTGGGTTCTTGAAAGATACGTCGCGCACAGCACAGCAGAACTTTATTCGCGACGTTCTTGGCACCAGCCAACATCCAGTTACCTGGGCAAACAACATTCAAAAGCCGTGGAAAAACATATCTATTATGAACACGTATCAGATTGTTGTTATGGGAAGTGTGTTGAAGGGTATTGGCTCGTTTATGGCGATATACCTGGGGCTTATTTTGCTGGTTGCAGCTGCGTGTTTGCTTGCAATACAACAGCTAACGCAAGCGCTTGACACGCGCCAGGATTATACCAAGCTGCTGCAGCTTGGTGCTACAACGGGCATGGCAAGCCGCGCGCTGTTTGCGCAGGTATGCTTCTATTTCCTTGTTCCTGCTGCGCTTGCGCTGGTGCACGCCTTGCAATTTATTATCGCTATCAAGGTGGAAATCGGCTCGCTTTCCCAGGCAGGTGGTATTCTTGCGCAAATTCTGGCTGTGGTGCTGGTGGGCTATATTGGGTATTTCGTTATCTGCTATATTATTTCGCGGAGCATTTGTCTTAAGCAAGCTTCTTAGTGTGCTGCAAGAAGCGGGGAACGCGTCGCCGCACGTGGTGCAACGCGTGGTGCACGAGATTGCCGCACGTGGTGCGTGGTCTGCGATGACGAATGCTGCGCATAGTAAAAGAAGTGAGTATAAAAAGTGTAAAGCACCTGAGACTTTTCATCAGGTGCTTTTTAATGTTGGTAGAGCTTTGATGCAACTTTTCGTCCAATTCGTTTGAAGCTTGCGTGGTAAAACATTTACAATATTGATTATCAAAAAAAGTGGCGTACAATCGAAATGCACTCTCATAAGGCGTAATACATGTATAGCCTACGCAAAATACATATACGATAGACGTATGAGGTCGACGTAGAGGATAGGATCAGAAATATGAGCAAAAAGTTGCCAAAACATGCTTCTTGCAATACTCGCACTGTTCATGCGCATAATACCCTGTCTCAAGGAGCATATGCGGCTTTGTTAGCAAGCTCAATGCTTTGCGGGGGGGTTGCTTGTTTCTCAAGCATTTGCTGATGGTTATGTAAGTAACGATGGGCATGCCGTATACTATGGATTTAAGACGAATGCCGATTATAGTAAAGAAAATTTTCATGTTCAGGTGAAATATTATAAAACGGCTGATGACGCAATTAAACAACAAAACGAAGATCCGCTTGGACGGTATGTTCGTATAGAATTTATATCGAATAATCCTTTGCAAAAAGATCCTACTGAATGGTCTGGACGGCCACAATGGTGGTATGGCGTTCCACAAGGCATAGATGCATCAACTATTACTGCAATTACTTTTCAACGAAATGAAGAAGGTGTGTGTAACACTACTCCAGACGCTGCCGCTAAACCTGCATCGTCTAAAACGGCACCTACGCCTGCTAGTAGCTCAACATCGTCATTATCACGTGGGCATGCTCAAACCACGCCGGTAAACCCAGCCGCACCAATAACAAAAGCAGGTGCAACTGCACAACCTGGCGCAATGTCATCTGGAACAGGAGTGCCCGCTCCAGCAACGCAACCAGCTGCAACGCAACCAGGCGCAGCGCAACCAGCTGCAACGCAACCAGGCGCAGCGCAACCAGCTGCAACCGTACCGACAACAAAACAAGCTCAATCGGTACCAACTTCATCAACGTCATCGTCGGGAACACCAACGGTTCAACGTTCAGCACCCGCTTCGTCAAGTGCTGCGCCCAAGAAATGCGCTGACAGACCTCATTACGTTGTTGCAAGTGAGCACGCATATGACAATCCTCAGCAATGGAACGGTATTTCGACACATTACGTATCAAATAACGATTCCAAGTTACAGCAAAAGTTGTGGAACGATTTTATTGGTGAGGGCGATAATTATGACAATAAAGGTGATACGGCACAGCAATGGGATGCCTATAAGCCTCAAGCAGCTTCAGCTGGAACAGCGTCTCGTGGCTTGCAAGGAATGTTTATAGATCAGGAAACTGCAGGTAAACGGTATTACCGTTTTTCATATGTTGCGCAACTTACTGAAGACGCGTGGAAAAAACGTGATAAAAATCCGTTATTATTTGCTTTAGGAATGTATCGTTCTACGGGTGCTATTCGCTATGCATCTGCGCAAACGGTGTACGCTCCGCGTATTACAGAACACATAAGCGTGAAGTGTCCACAAGCAATTGAAGTTGCTGATATAACTCACGTGTCGACAACAGAAAAACAGCACATTATTGCTGCTATTAAAAAAGCCAATAGTGCACAATCACCCGATGCGCCCACTGCATTTGAAACCTTTATAAAACCAGGTGATGCAGGTATACAGATTGCTGACGATGGAAGCGCGACAATTACGTATCAAGATAATTCGACTGATACTATTATTGCTGCGCGTTTAGTAACACAAAAACAGACTATGAATAAGCGTTTTACACCGCTTATTCCCGAACGGCAGATTGTTAAGAGTGTTCAATGGCTTACTGATACCGAGAAAACACAGCTTGTTCAAGCTATTATTGCCGCTAATACACCAGGTGGCAAAGCAAATGACGTATTTCAACACCTGAAAAAATCTGATGGTACACACTACGATATCGCTGTTAGCAATACTGGCGATGTCACATTTACCTTTTTAGATAATACAAGCACTACTATTCCTGCCAAGCGTCTTGTTCAGTTAGATGCTAGCTCTGCAATTTCTGAATGGGCGCCCTATACTGTGCCAGATATTTATGTTGAGAATCCTCATAAGCTTACGCCAACTGAGATTGCTACTATTCAGCGTGAATTTGATAAGGCAAATGCTACACTTGGTGTTTATCAGGAAGCGCGGGCGCACGCTGGAAATAAAAGCCCTGTTAGTGTTACGCGCAATGGAAATGTCAAAATACAATGGAGCGATGGTTCTGTAAGCTTTATATGGTCAAGCGAGTTCTTACATCCAAAGAAGACATTTGATGTAGCGCTGCCGGAAACCTTACCTGAAGTGGATTTTGATCCTACTAACGCATCAAGCGAAGATTTTGCAAGAAATAAGCAGCAACTCGATGCTATAAAACAGCAGTTTAAATTGTTGAAGGCGCGTGATACAAAAGATGCTTCTGTATCACTTTCTATTGGTAGTGTCGATTTTCAGCTCTATCAAGATAGAATTGAATTTACTATAGATGGGTATCAAAAGCGTCTATACCCTATAGCAGCATTTCTGAAGCCAAAACACAGTGCAACAGCGTGTGCATCACTGCAAAAATTGGTACGGGACCTGCTTACGCTGCAACGAGCTAAAGGGATAACGCTCAACGAATATAAAGCGCATGGTATACAAGATGTTAGTGAAGCTGCTGTTAATGCAATGGATGAAGCGCAGTTGCAGCAGATGATTTATAAACTTAGTAACATGCGCCATAAGGTGAAGTGGAATTCCAAACCATTGAATTTGCCAAGCGTGTGGCCATCTCATGACGAAGCGATTCAAAATGCAAATAATCCCGATACACTTGCAACTATTCAAACGAATAAATCGAAGTTAAATTATAAGCAGGCATTAGTAAACTTTATATTACAGAATTATGATGGAGTAACAAAAGAGCAGCTTGAGCCGCATTTTGATGCGCATAATAATCTTGTGTTAGTTAAGAAAGAGGGCAATACGTATAAGCACACTATCCCTGCTCTTAAAGCAAAAGCGGGAACAGTAGGGCTTGATGTGGCAGATCAGGATAATCCAAATGGCATTATGAAATTTGCATGTGCTGGAAATGGATTAGACATCGATGCGTTTGGTGAGATTACGCGGTATTATGATAAGCCTCTCTTCACTATTCCACAAGAAGACCTTTGGACGCAAGCACCATCAACCGATCCGTATGATGTTGCAAAACAAAAAAGCGACACAGTATTTCTTGAAGAAAAAGCGCGTATTGTAGCAGCTATCAATGCTATGACGCATCTGAGCGAATCGGATCGCACACAATTATTTAAGCGTTTAGATGGAGACGAATATGCGAATATAGAAGCGCCGCGTAGCTGTGCTGCGCTTGCAGCTATTCTTGCCGATGCTCAAGTTCTTGAACATGCTAAACAGCTGTCTAGTGACGCTCGTAGTTTTTCGTTTGTCGATCATGGTATGGGTGGTGAAAACCACAAGCGTCATAAGAACCATGCCAACGATGCAGCACTTAATATGCTTCTCAAGTCTCAGCCACGTGCAAGTGAGCATTTGGAAGCTTTTAATGAAGAACTTCATGCTTCGTCATACAATTATGAGGCACTTACGAGCGCATTACACGCGCTGCAAGATGAAAATACCGTCAATATGCACACTTCCCAGCAGTATGCGCTTGATGCTCTTGCCCGGTTGCAATATCTATCAGCAGAGAAACGTGAAACAGCCCGGAATGCGATTATGAATGCTGCAACACCTGCTGATATTCTTACTGCGCTTCAAAGCGCGCAACACGATAATGTTGCGCCCTCGCTTCCTCCAGCACCACGCGATACAACAGCCAATACCCATGACGATCCTGCTGTTTTGGCACGCGAGAAACAAGCCGCAATTGAGCGTATCAAAAAGCTTACGTTACCAGACGCTGAAAAAGAGAAGCTGGAGCAGGCTATTAACGCTACACACCAGGTGGGTGACCCAACAGCCATCGCCAATCGTGCTGAAAAAGCGCAGAAATTAAACGATGCGTATGCAGAATTGAACCAGCTAAGCTATTTGAACAATGCGCAGCGCAGCGCCTATAAAAGTATTCTTGATTCAACGCAGGTCGATCTTGTGACTGATAAGCAAAGTGGTAATCCTGAAACAGACGAAATTGATGTAACGCTGTTACATGCGCGTATTACTAATCAGGCTATGAGAAGTTTAGCTTCGCTTGCTACAAAAGCGCAGCAATTGCTAACGCAGCCTGCTTATACCACCGCTCTTGCAGATAAAAAAGCTACCTTTGATACCTGTAAAGCTCAAGCGGAAGCGCTGTTGAACAAAGAAACAGGCGCAGATAAGAGTTTTGAACAAGTAAATGATGTGTATACAAGCTTGCTTAAGGCAATGCAGGCGCTTGATGCTACGATAAGCGGAGCTTCAGTTGATACACAACAACTTAGTGAAGAAATTCAGCGTGATGTGCTTCTTGTTCCAAGTGAAACAGATCCCGTGCGAGCTGGAGATGTTGTGTATCGTAATGCGACACCACAAAAAAAGAAAGCGTTCGATAGGGCGCTTGCTCAAGCGCAGCAAAGCTTGCAAGCTGCATTAGCAGCGCATCCGCAGACGATGGAAGACGTGGAAAAAGAGCAGATAAAAGTTGATAGTATGCTCGAAGTGCTGAAACACGCACGAGGCGCTTTAGATGGCGTTGAACATAAGACATCTCCTTCGAGTGGTAATACAACGCCTAGTACGCAGGAGAATTCCCAGGCACCCGCACCAAGCTTGAATACGGTTCAACCGAAGCGTCATTCGCAGGCGCCTACGCCAAGCAAGAATATTGTTCCGTTACAACGTGAAATATCGGAGCATAATGATCAGAGCAATGATGGGAAACGGGCAGATCAGCGGCACTTCGCTGAACCACTTCATGCGTCCGCGCGTGCGCAGCATGCTACAAAGCCGCTTTCTTATGCTCATGCACGCCATGCATCGTTACCATCAACAGCCGATACGTCTTTGTGGGCAGTCTTATTTTCTCAAATAGGGCTCCTAGCAGGGTTACTACTGTGCAGATCGATAAAACGTCGCCGTACTTCTTTACCACGTCATCGTAAGTAACAGCAATGGGTTGGAAGTACAATGTTGCGTTTTAGTATCGCTGCGTGAATATGTGGTGATGCCTTAATGCGTCATGTTTTGTTATAGTACATTTGACGTGGTTGTATTATTCCAAGTGTGCCATTCAGATGACGAAATGAGAGTTCATGCAACGTAAGTCCTGTTCAGATGCGCCGTCTGATGCGCAAAGTCGCGTTCGCCCGAGCGTTCGTCCTGACGTTTGCCCGCGCGCGCAAGAATATCGCAGCATCGCGACGCAGCACAACGCATGCGAGCTCATTGGCAAGCTCGACGTGAAGCGAAGCAGTTTTTTAGCGTATGGGGCGCATGTGACCAGCAAAGATGAAGCTCGTGCGTTTTGTGCACAGGTTGCGAAAAAGCATCACGATGCACGTCACGTTTGTTTTGCGTGGGTACTTATTGACGGTGCGTATCAGTTCTCCGATGATGGTGAGCCTGCTCAAACGGCAGGCTTGCCGCTTTATACACTTTTGCAACATCAGCATATGGCAAATGTTGCGTTGTGTGTGGTTCGCTATTTTGGCGGTATTCTTTTGGGAACAGGTGGTCTTACCAGGGCCTATACCGAGGCTGCACAGCTTGCGTTGCGTATGCTGGAGCAAGCGGGAGCGTTAAGTGAGTGGCGCTTGGTACAACGGCTGCACATTGTGTGCTCGTATGCGCTGTATAACCAGGTGCGTTATTGTATATGCAGCAATAAAGGCAGCATCGAACACTCTGAGTTTCTGCAAGACGTGCACGTCACTGCTCGTTTTGCGTGCACCAAGTTAAGTGCCCAGGCATCTTGTGCTGCCGATGAAGCGCAGGACACGCCTTGTGGCGCCGATGAAGCGCAGCCTTGCGTTATCGACGAAACGGTGAGTGCTGTTCAGCGTGCCTTGCGTGAGCTTGCGGGTGGAAACATTACCGTTACCTGCGACAATCCAAGCTTTGCAGAGTGTGTAGCGTCGCGTGAAGAAAACGACGTGCCTGGCGTGTAGCACACACCAGGCACTCAATATCGTTCAGAGCAGTTGCGCCCGAACCTTACGCACTTTACGTGCGTGCGAAACGCGCACGAGTTGTAAGAACGCTATTCTTGCAAGGCTTTTATAACGGCGTTACGAACCTCATCCATGCTGGCAGTAGGCTCAAAACGCGCAATGACGTGCCCTTCGCGATCAACCAAAAACTTCGTGAAATTCCACTTAATGTAAGCGCGATCGCCAAATGTTTTATTGTTCTTTTTTGCAAAAACGTTCAGAGCTGCACTCTTTAAGCCCTTGCCGAAGCCGCTAAACGGTTTTTCGCTTGCCAGATATACAAACAGCGGGTCGGCGTTTTCTCCGTTGACGTCAATTTTTGCAAATTGCGGAAACTCGGTGCCATATTTAAGCGTGCAAAACGAGTGAATTTCGCTCTCTGAACCGGGCGCTTGGTTTGCAAACTGGTTGCAAGGAAAATCGAGGATTTCAAAATTTTTGCCGTGAAACTCTTTATACATTGCCTCAAGCGGTTCGTAATGCGGCGTAAAACCGCAGCCTGTGGCCGTATTTACAATCAGCAAAACCTTGCCTTTATACGTATCAAGTGCAACATCGTTTCCCGCCTGATCGCGCACGGTAAAGTCGTAAATGCTTGCCATGGTGCATACTTCCTTTCTGATTCATGCACCGTCATTGTACCAGATACATGAGCGTTACTGCACCGCCGCGAAGCGCTCTATATTTAAGGCATAATCGCACGTGAGGTTCAGAAATTCCACATCATGCGAAACGATGAAAATGATGCGATTACGGTTTTTAAGCGCTTGAATGCAGCGCGAAATGGCAAGCATGTTTTTGTAATCCATGCCGCTGGTTGGCTCATCGAAAAACATCAGCGCCGCGCCATCAACGACGCTGGTGGCAATGGCAACGCGCTGCTTTTGGCCGCCCGACAAACTCATGGGGTGCGCCTGCTTAAATGCGCGGATGTTCAACTGTTCTAAAAGCGCATCAAGGGAAGCCTCCGTCATGTTTGTGTGAGTAAGCGTAAGCTCGTGTTCAACCGACTCGCTAAAAAGCTGGCTGTTCACATCTTGCATTACCAGCGACGACAGCGCAATCCGCCTTCGTTTGTTGCATTGTTTTCCCTGGTAGAAGACGGTTTCTTTGGAGCGCTTCATAACGCCTATCAGACTTTTGATGAAGCTCGATTTGCCGCAGCCGTTTTTTCCAACAATGCCATAAATGTTGTTCGTTTGGAACGTAAGGCCGCTTATGAACAGGCCGTTTGCGCGAACGTTGCGCTGCGCAGAGAAGCTCAGCGCAAGCTTCTCTATGCGAAGCTCCGTACCAGCTTCCGCACCAGGCTCCGAGTGCAGCTCCGTACCAGGCTCCGAGTGCAGCTCCGAGTGCAGCTCCGTACCAGGCTCCGTACCAGCTTCTGTACCAGGCTCCGA
>CAMPNZ010000009.1 GCA_946892075.1 uncultured Coriobacteriales bacterium | reverse complement strand
CTGCGCGCGCATCTTTTAGCTTTGCCTGCAAATCTTCGGCGGAAAGCTCGTGAATTTCTTTCGCTTTCATTTATTCCCGCCCTTCTGTCTCACGAGTTACAATCTTGCACTTGATAGGCAATTTATTAACCGCAAGACGAAGTGCTTCGTGAGCAACCTCAGGCTCAACGCCGCCAACTTCGAACATAATACGGCCCGGTTTTACAACCGCAACCCATGCCTCGGGGTTACCTTTACCAGAACCCATACGGGTTTCAGCAGGTTTTTTCGTAATAGGCTTATCAGGGAAGATGGTGATCCAAACTTTACCACCACGCTTCATTTCACGCGTCATAGCAATACGAGCTGCCTCAATCTGGCGGTTCGTAATCCATGCAGCTTCAAGTGCCTGAATGCCATATTGACCATGATTCAAACGCGTTCCACCTTTGGCTGCGCCTTTCATGGAACCACGCTGCACCTTACGGTGCGCAACACGCTTAGGTACGAGCATTTACTTAGCACCCCTCTCAGAGCGATCGGCACGTCCAGCGCCACGGCGCGAACGTGAAGGACGAGCGCTGCCTTCGAGCGCAGGCTGTGGAGCTTTCTGACCAGGGAGAACTTCTCCGTGGTAAATCCACACTTGAACACCAATTGAACCCATGGTAGTTGCACCAGTTGCAACTCCATAGTCGATTTTGGCGCGTAGGGTATGCAAAGGCACACGACCTTCACGATACCATTCGCGACGGCTCATTTCTGCACCGCCCAAACGGCCTGAACACTGAATACGAATGCCCTTGGCGCCGCTTTTCATAGCAGACTGTACTGCCTTGCGCATCGCGCGACGGAAAGCAACGCGGCCTTCAAGCTGCTCGGCAATCGACTGAGCAACCAAAATGGCGTCAAGTTCTGGACGCTTAACTTCCAAAACCTCAACTGAAACAGTGCCGACAGCAATCGATTGCAGCTTTTTGCGCAAAGAATCGATTTCTGATCCTTTTTTACCAATTACAACACCAGGGCGGGCAGTAACGATAATAACTTTGGTTTTGTCGCCGGCGCGTTCAATTTCAATGCGAGAAATTGCAGCGCGTACTAATTCTTTTGAAAGAAAATTACGAATAGCCTGGTCATTTTCAAGAGACTTTGCGTACTCTTTGTTTGCATACCAACGGCTACGCCAATTTTCCGTAATGCCAAGACGAAAACCGGTAGGGCTTACTTTTTGACCCATAAGACTTTAATCCTCCTCTCGTGTTGCAACGATAATGGTAATATGGCTCGAACGTTTACGAATACGTGCAGCTGAGCCTTTTGCGCGAGGACGAATACGTTTCATCGTAGGTCCTTCGTTTACAAAAGCTTCCTTCACGTACAGCAAATCAGCACGAACATTATGCACGTTTTCAGCATTCGCAACAGCTGAATTGAGTGTTTTTTCAACACATTCAGCGATAGCGCGATTGGTGTATGCCAAAATTTCTTGCGCACGCACAACCGATTTGCCACGTACAAGGTCTACAACGATACGCGCCTTACGGGGCGAAACACGCACATAGCGTGCAACAGCTTTAGCTTCCATTTTTCACCCTTCCTATTTGCGCTTATCGGCGGCATGACCCTTAAATGTACGGGTCGGAGAAAACTCTCCCAATTTATGCCCAACCATCGACTCAGTAACATATACCGGCACATGTTTGCGCCCGTCATGCACGGCAATCGTGTGTCCTACCATTTCAGGGAAGATAGTAGATGCACGCGACCAGGTTTTCACAACCTCTTTTTTTCCGGCCTCGTTCATAGCCTCAATACGACCAAGAAGGCGCGGCTCAACAAAAGGCCCTTTCTTTAAACTTCTGCTCACTATTGCTCCTTAGTTCTTGACGCTATTTCTTACGACGACGAATAATCAAGCGGCTGGTAGCCTTCTTCGGATTACGCGTACGATGACCCTTGGTTGGAACGCCCCAGGGTGACACAGGATGACGACCCGAAGACTTGTTCTTACCTTCACCACCACCATGGGGGTGATCAACAGGGTTCATAACGGTACCACGAACGGTAGGACGAATGCCTAACCAGCGGCTACGACCAGCTTTACCAATCTTGATATTTGCATGTTCTGCGTTGCCAACTTCGCCAACCGTTGCACGGCACGTAAGCAAAACGCGGCGCATTTCGCTTGATGGCATACGCAAAATGGCATATTTGCCTTCTTTACCCATAAGCTGAATGCTTGTACCCGCGCAACGAGCAAGTGCTGCTCCGCGACCAGGCTGAAGCTCAACTGCATGGATGAGCGTACCAACAGGGATGTTTGCAAGTGGCAAGGTGTTACCAGGCTTAATGTCAGCCTCAGGGCCACTTAACACAACGTCTCCCACATGCAAACCTTTCGGGTGCAAGATGTAGCGCTTTTCACCATCTGCATAGTGAAGAAGAGCGATACGCGCACTGCGGTTTGGATCGTATTCAATGGTAGCAACTTTTGCTACGACACCATCTTTGCGACGCTTAAAGTCGATGATACGATAACGGCGCTTATGACCGCCACCTTGATGACGTGTAGTAATACGACCATTGTTGTTACGACCTGCTTTCTTAGAAAGCGGTGCCAAGAGCGACTTTTCAGGCGTTGTTCGTGTGACTTCCGCAAAGTCGGAAACCATCTGAAAACGACGTCCAGGGCTCGTGGGCTTGTACTGCTTGACTCCCATATCTGAGATTCCTTTCATAGCTTGACGCGTTTGCGCACATCAAGCTGAACCGTGACCTTTGCTCGCACGCCTCGTCGTACACCAAAGATCATCTTTACCTTGTGAATTACGATTGCCTGTAAAGCTATGATGAGGGCATATCTTAAGACGCCGCAATCCACGCGCCCGGGTGTATCCATAACCACCACAGACACAAATAAGCAGTATACGTGCTGCACTACATGCACTCAAGCATATCTTAAAGAAGAAATAGAATTCCACTGAAACAACATAACTAAAGGCACGGGAACGTGACGAAGCGCGTTCGGGAAGGCGACGTTTATGCACGGGCACGATGCACACAAAATGTGCTCGTACGTTTCGAGGCGGGAACAAAGCGTTTTTCTTACGGTGCCGCGGGCAGCGATGTCACGGTGCCGCGGGCAGCAATGTTACGGTGTTTACGACACTTTCAGCACGCGCAAGGCATTAGGAGCAACGCTGATTGAAAAGCGGCTGCCCTCAAAATACTCGCCGTCTATTTGCACGGGAGGCGTTTGTTCAAACGCTAAATCGAAGGTTCTGCCGCTTAGAAAATGAACGCCTGGTCGGTTGGTGTGCTTACCATGTTTCGCCATAAGGAAGGTGCGCAGCGCTGGAACAAAGGCCTGAGGGCCGTCAACCCAACACGCATCCAGTATGCCATCTGCAATGTTTGCATCAGGCGCAATGAAAAAGCCGCCGCCATAGGTTTTTCCATTTTGGACAGCCAGTAAATGCACGTGCGCATCAAGAGCAGGTGCTCCGTCAACACTTAAGTGAACCGTGTACGTTTCGCGATGGTTTTTCAGCTGGTCAAAACCAGCGGCAGCATACAGCGCCGCTCCCGCTAAGTTAGTTTTCTTGCGCAATTCTACACTTTGCTTAGCAATAGCAGCATCAATGCCAAACGATATGGTTTCAAGATAGTAGTGACCATTGCAAAGACCAAGGTCAACCCGCGTTTCTTGAGCGTGCATCAAGGCGTCAACGCACGCTTGGGCAAGGTGTGGCATGCCTAAGCTGCGCGCAAAGTCGTTCCCAGATCCGTTAGAAATTACTGCAAAACACGGGCGACTTTCGTTGCTTAGGCGCATTAAGCCGTTCACAACTTCGTGAGCAATTCCGTCGCCACCCAGCACGCACACGCAATCGATATCTTGCAGCTGGCACGCAATTTCAAGGGCATGACCAGGGTAACTAGTTTGTACAACCTCGATAGACTGAGCGCCAAGCAACACGTCTTTCATGCGCGCGGCAATCTGATCAATAAGGTGTTTTGTTCTGCCATTACACGATGCAGGGTTAGCAATAAGCAAAATGTGCTTATAGGGAAACAGCGTCGGGCGGCTCGATTCGCTTGTATTTATACGAGACACAGGGCCTCCTTCTTACATAATGAAAAGGCACTCCCCTGCGTATGCAAAGGAGTGCTTTCTACTATAACGAAGTATGGTAGCAATAGTGCTATGAAGCAAAGATTTCGATTGAATCGCCATCTTTAAGCGTTACCATAGCTTTTTTCCAGCTACGCGTAAGACCTTGAGCCATACGAACACGCTTCTTTTTTGGTTTAACACTCAGAGTATTAACCTTTACCACTTTAACGTTAAAAATTTCTTCAACCGCTTTTGCAATTTGAATTTTGTTGGCCGTTTTAGCAACCTCAAACGTATACGTGTGATGCTCCATTAAATCGTAAGTATGTTCCGTAATAATAGGACGAATGATGATTTCGCGCGCGTTAGACATTAGCTAAGCACCTCCTCGATACGCTTAAGAGCTTCAGCAGTAAAAATAAGCGCCTTGTTATCGAGCAACTCATAGGTATTAGCTTCAGCAACAGGTAAAATGTTTACTTTTGGAACGTTTCTAAACGATAAGAAAGCGTTCACGTCTTCATTACCAATAACAACTGTTGCGCGACCTTCAACACCAAGTGCACGAAGGGCAGCAATAGCAGCTTTAGTAGAAGGTGTGTCGAAGTCGAAATTGCTTACCACAAACAGCTGCTTATCAGCAAGTTTCGCTGAAAGCACCGAACGCATAGCAAGTTTCACTTCTTTCTTGTTCACGCTAAATGCATAGGAACGAGGGTGCGGTCCCCATACAACAGCGCCGCCGCGCCATTGAGGTGAACGGATAGAGCCCTGACGAGCACGACCTGTTCCCTTTTGCTTCCACGGCTTTTTACCGCCGCCACTTACTTCACCGCGCGTGCGGGTGTTATGTGTTCCTTGACGCCAAGAAGCTCGCTGTGAGCGCACAACCTGATGCATTACAGGTACGTTAGGCTCAATAGCGAACACAGCAGGATTAAGCTCTACTGAGCCATCAGCCTTTCCTGCAGCGTCCTTGATCTCAATCTTAGTCATTATAATTTAACTCCTTTTGGGGATCTCTAAGCTAAACGTTACGCCATACGAATGCGGACGATGCCGTTTTTACCACCAGGAATTGCGCCTTTAACAAGAATTACATTCGATTCTTCGTCGATACGCACAACTTCCAAATTCTTAACCGTTACACGATCGCAACCCATGTGTCCTGGTAAACGAACACCCTTAAACACGCGGGATGGCGTTGCGCACTGACCTACTGAACCAGGTGCGCGATGGAAATGTGCACCGTGTCCGCCAGGACCGCCGGCAAAGCCATAGCGGCGCATAACACCTGCAAAGCCCTTACCTTTGCTAATGCCTGTAACGTCAACTTTTTTCACGTCAGCAAACGCAGAAAGAGAAACCTCTTCGCCTACTTTGTGATCGGACGCAGCGTCAACGCGTACTTCGCGCAGATAACGGCGAGCAGGAGCACCCTGTTTTTTGAAATGACCAGCCATAGGCTTGTTCACTTTATGCTCTTTGATAGCGCCAAAACCAAGCTGTACTGCTTCATAGCCATCGGTGTCTGTGGTACGCAGCTGAGTAACAACGTTCGGCTCAACAGCAATAACACTTACTGCTACAACTTCATCGTTGTCGTTAAATAATTGCGTCATGCCAAGTTTTTTTCCAAATACTTCTTTAATCATGTACAGCCACCCCCTTTACAGCTTAATCTCGATATCAACACCAGCGGGAAGATCAAGGCGCATCAGTGAGTCAACGGTGTTGGCTGTTGGCTCAAGAATGTCGATCAAACGCTTGTGCGTACGCATTTCAAATTGTTCACGCGAGTCTTTGTTTACGTGAGGTCCACGCACAACCGTAAACAGGTTGCGCTCAGTTGGCAAAGGAATAGGACCCGATACCTTAGCACCCGTTTTTAAGGCTGTATCAACAATCAGCTTTGTTGACTGATCAACGATTTCGTGATCATAGCCTTTAAGACGGATACGTATCTTTTGATTTAACACTTGTTTTCCTCCAATAGTATAGGAAGTACGCTCTAGGAAGCGTTTCCGCCGGCCTTACTAATAATTTCATCTGCAACATTTTTTGGAACAGGCTCGTATGAGTCGAACTGCATCGTGTAAGAAGCACGTCCTTGTGTTGTTGAACGCAAGTCGGTTGCATAACCAAACATCTCTGACAGCGGTACTTTAGCGCTGATGATCTTGGCGTTTCCACGATCACCCATACCCTGAATTTGGCCGCGACGCGATGAGAGGTTGCCCATGACATCGCCCATGTACTCTTCAGGCGTTTCCACTTCAACAGCCATCAAAGGCTCAAGAATAACAGGCTTCGATTTGCGCAGCGCGTCTTTAATTGCCATAGAACCAGCAATCTTAAAGGCTGCTTCAGAAGAGTCAACTTCGTGATACGAACCGTCAACCAGCTCGACGCGAATGTCAACGACTGGGTATCCTGCTAAGACGCCCGAGTTAAGCGCTTCCTGAATTCCCTTATCAACAGGGGTAATGTATTCTTTCGGAACAACACCACCAACGATTTTGTTCTCAAATTCGTAGCCTTTACCCTGCTCTTGCGGGTACATATTGATAATGGCATGACCGTATTGACCACGACCACCGCTTTGGCGAACAAATTTTCCTTCAGCGCCCATAACCGGTTGCGTTGCCGTTTCACGATATGCTACCTGCGGCTTACCAACGTTTGCTTCAACCTTAAACTCACGCAGCAAACGGTCAACGATAATTTCAAGATGAAGCTCGCCCATGCCTGCAATAATCGTTTGGCCTGTTTCCTGGTTCGTTGAAACACGAAACGTAGGATCTTCTTCAGCCAGTTTCTGAAGCGCAATGCCCATTTTATCCTGTTCAGCTTTAGTTTTTGGCTCAACAGCAATATCGATAACAGGATCAGGGAACTCCATGGATTCCAAAATGATAGGAGCATTCTCATCGCACAGCGTATCTCCTGTGGTGGTGTCTTTCAAACCAACCGCTGCAACGATGTCGCCTGCATAGCAGGTATCAACATCAAGACGCTGATTTGAGTTCATCTCAAGAATACGTCCGATACGCTCGCGCTTGCCTTTCGTAGCATTTACGACGTAGCTACCAGAATCAAGTTTGCCCGAGTACACGCGGAAATAGGTAAGTTTTCCAACGAAGGGGTCGGTCATAATCTTGAACGCAAGTGCTGCAAACGGTGCTTTCTCATCGGAAGGACGCGTATCTTCAGCACCTGTATCAGGGTTAACACCACCAATTGCAGGAACATCAACCGGGCTTGGCAAGTAATCAACCACGCCGTCGAGCATTTCCTGAACGCCTTTGTTTTTGTACGACGAACCAACAAATACGGGATGAATTTCGCACGCGATGGTACCTTTACGCAGTGCAGCTTTAAGCTCGTCAACGTTTACTTCTTCATCCATCAGAACTTTTTCCATGAGTGCTTCGTCACAATCGGCAGCGCACTCAACAAGCTCCTGGTGACGACGAGCGGCTTCATCAGCAAACTCAGCCGGAATGGCATCCATCGCTTCAGGATAGGTCATGCCTTTATCATCGGCTTTGAAGTCCCACGCTGTCATCGTTACTAAGTCAACAACGCCCCAGAAATTTTCCTCAGAGCCCATTGGCAGCTGAACAGCAATTGCTTTTGCACCAAGGCGCTCATGCATGGTGTCGATAGCGTGGAAGAAATCGGCTCCAACGCGGTCGTACTTGTTGATATAAGCAATACGAGGAACGTTGTAGCGCGTCGCTTGACGCCACACCGTTTCAGACTGCGGCTGAACACCTGCAACAGCATCAAACACGGCAACAGCGCCGTCCAAAACGCGCAGCGAGCGCTCAACTTCGGCGGTAAAGTCTACGTGACCAGGAGTATCGATAATCTGAATACGGTATTTCTTGCCGTCTTTTTCCCAGTAACACGTAGTGGCGGCAGAAGTAATGGTTACGCCGCGCTCTTGCTCTTGAACCATCCAGTCCATGGTAGCTGCGCCATCATGAACCTCACCAATTTTGTGAGTTTTACCAGTGTAATACAGGATACGCTCGGTAGTAGTTGTTTTACCAGCGTCAATGTGCGCCATAATACCAATGTTGCGCGTATCTTTCAGTGAAGTTTTAGCCATTGCCTAACTCCTTAGAAACGATAGTGCGAGAACGCACGGTTAGACTCGGCCATCTTGTAGAGGTCTTCACGACGCTTTACCGAAGCGCCCTGATTTTCTGCTGCCTCAAGAATTTCGTTAGCAAGACGCTCACGCATCGTGTGTTCACGACGTTTACGCGAGAAATCAACAATCCAACGAATAGCAAGAGTAGTTGCACGACGTGTTGGTACCTCCATAGGAACCTGATAGGTTGCACCACCAACACGCTTGGGTTTTACTTCAAGTGTTGGACGAACGTTGTCCATAGCTTTCTTGAATACGGCTAAAGGATCTTCGCCTGTTTTTTCTTGAATAAGATCGAAGGCACCATACACAATATTTTCGGCAAGTGATTTTTTACCATCAAGCAATACCTTATTAATAAGCTGGGTAACCAAACGATTGTTAAATTTGACATCCGGCACAACATCATGTCGGATAGCTGCTGCACGACGCGGCATATGATCTCCATTTCCTTGTGCGCACTTCTGATTTGGGGTTTTCCGCAACCGCAAACCATTAGGCAATGTGCCCGTGCGACTTATCGATTACTATTTAGGGCGCTTAGCACCATAACGACTACGAGCCTGTTTACGTCCATCAACTGCTGAGCAGTCAAGAGCGGCACGAATAACTTTGTAACGAACACCTGGAAGGTCTTTTACACGGCCACCACGAATAAGCACCATAGAGTGCTCCTGGAGGTTGTGTCCAATGCCAGGAATGTAGGCGGTTACTTCCATGCCATTTACAAGACGAACACGGCACACCTTACGCAAAGCTGAGTTAGGCTTTTTCGGCGTTGTGGTGTAAACACGCGTGCATACGCCACGCTTTTGCGGGTTGCCCTTCAAAGCAGGAGTCTTTTTCTTGTCAACCTGCTGTTGGCGGCCCTTACGAACCAACTGGTTAATTGTAGGCAACGTTTCTCTCCTTTGTAACGAAATCCAACACTAATACTGTATGAGGCACAGCATGTGCGTGCACAGAAACAAATGTGTTTGTCTTACTTCGCAATCGCGCAGATGACGCTTAACAAAATTTGCAATACGTGCGCACAGATCTGCATACATACAGCAGTACCCATTTATTGGTGCTTTGGAAAGTTAACACCCGCCATCAGGCTTGTCAAACGCCACGCACCCGGGAGTATCCATCCCCTTTGTAGGCAAAAACGCAGGTGAATTGCACTTTAAAGGGTAATCATGGCGCTTAAGAAAAAACATCTCCAAAAAATTTACACAAACCTGTGAACAGGAGTTTGCGCGCGAGGCTGTAAGAACGTAGCTTAAGCGCTTATGAGCCTAATACACGTGCGGCAATTTGTTTCTTGCGCGAAAGAACGCCCGGCATCCACGTTCCTCCCTGCCCGCTGCAGCTGATACCGAAAATGCGATTGACCAGGTCACGATTCCCTTCGCACATAAGCTGCGTGCCTTCTTGCATAATGTCGGTAAGCATCAATAGCACAAATTCATAATTGCCGTTTGCATACAAACGCTTCATTTCGCGGCGAATTTCGTCTTCGCGCGCGATACAAGCAGGTAAATTAACGGTTTCGTGCTGCGCAATTAAAACGATTCTATCCCCCATCTGGAACTCTTTTGCGTCTGCTCCTACAAAGCGCTCAATGGGCATTTGCGCATCATCACCGCGGAACTGGAATACGCCAAGCCCAAACTCAAGCGCATCGCAGCCAATAATGTCAGCCAGATAGCGTGCAATTTCGTGATCGGTCGGCGTTGTCGTTGGCGACTTCAGCATAACGGTGTCGGTCATAACAGCTGATAGCAGCACTTCTGCAATAGCGCGCGGAATCTCAACACCTTCCCGCTGAAACTCCATCGTTACAATAGTTGCCGACGAACCAACGGGAATGTTCAGGAATTTTATGGGGTTTGACGTGGTAATATCTGCAATGCGATGGTGATCGATAATCTCCACTACCGATGCTTCATCAATGCCCGCAGCCGCTTGCCTACGTTCGTTGTGATCCACCAAAATCACCTGACGAGAATGCGGTTTTGCAATATCAGAACGCGTAACAATACCGTGCACATAGCCCGCTTCGTCAAGCACAACAGCCTCACGCAAAGAAGACGCCATAATATCGTCAACCACTTCGCTTAAAATAAGGTCTTCTTCCAGAATAAGAACATCGGTTTCCAGCACATCAGAAACGCTTTCGTTAAGCGAAGCCAACAGATTATTGGCCACGTCATCTTGCGTTTTGTGAGCGTCAAGCAAATCGGTTGCCGCAATATAGCGCTCGGCAATCATGCGCGTTGTAATAAGGCCCGCATACGTGTTGTCGTCATTTATCACAATAAGCGCGCGAACGTTGTAACGGCGCAGCATACGCCCTGCATCCATGAGCGTCGCCGAACGCGCAATACAATACGGATTGCGTGTCATAACATCACAAATGCGTGTGTGAACATGGGAAATAAGACGCGGCGCCTCAAGATTGTTGCGCTCAAACACCCCTTGCGTTTCAGGAGGAAGCGGCCCTAAGCGGCATGGAATGTAGGTGTGTTCAGGCTCACGAGAGCTTTGAACTGCTGGGGCGTCAGGCGCGGCATTTTGGGCGCGACGCGCGAGTTCATTTTTCAGATAGGCGTAGGCATAGGCTGCACTAATGGCATCATTATCAGGGTTTTTGTGTCCGACAACAATAACGGGGGACATACAGAGCTCCTTTGTTCGAAGTATGACGGTGCGCATAAGAGCGCTTGGTGCAAAACACGTGGTGCAAAAACAGCATGCAACAAAAATGCCAGTTCCCACACGCAACACGATGCGGGGAAACCGGGAACATGAACGAGCAGCGCGCGACGCCAACACCAGCTCCACGCGCCACGCACAACGCGCCGCGCATCGCCAGCCGCGCCGCGCGCCACACTCAACGCACCACCTGATGCCACGCGGTAACGCAGACATCATTACAAAAAATATCTAATCACTATACGCATGAATAAGCCGTTTGTGTGTTACGAAATTTTAACAACTGGCGCAAAGTCAACCAGCAATTTCTTCAGCTGCCCGCTTGTAAAGCGCACATACATGGAATCACCAACAACGCGCGTTACTTTGCCTTCCCCAAAAATTTTGTGGCTTACCAGGTCGCCAGGTTCAAAGTGCTTCGATTGCGCGGTGCCTGGTTGCAGGTTCATCGTGCGCGTTGCCTTCTCGCGAATGCGTTCAGCAGCTCCATGAGCGCTTGACACGCGAAACACACCGCCTGCTCCCGCTTCGCATCCCGAGCCAGCAATGCCATGCCTGCTTCCACGTTTCTCCCAGCCGCTGCCGCTAAAGCCAGCCGAGCCAATGCCTGCCATGGTGCACAGCGCATCGGGGATTTCGTCAATAAACTGCGACGTTGGATTACAATGCGTTTCGCCAAAAAGCGTGCGTTGCTGAGCGTGCGTCAAAATAAGTTTCTCGCGCGCACGCGTAATGGCAACGTAGGCTAAGCGGCGTTCTTCCTCAAGCGATTCATGGTCGAAAAGGGCACGTTGCGTGGGGAAAATTGAGTCTTCCATGCCCGACACGAACACGCACTTGAACTCCAAACCCTTTGAAGCATGGATAGTCATAAGCGTCACAGCAGCCGTGCCGTCTGTTGTAGAATCAAGGTCGGTACGCAAACGAACCCATTCCACGAAATCAGCAAGTGAATCGCCACGCAGCAGATGAATTTCTGGTTCATCGCTTGGCAAGGCGGCCATATCGGCATTGAGAGCAGCATCGTGCGTGACACCTTCACCGTCGGGAACGTATGCCGAAGCAGGCGCCGTCGTTGGCGCTGGCGTTTGCGCGGATGCAACATCGCTAGAAGCCTGAAGCGTGCTGTGCGCATCGTCATCAGACGCGTAAACAGGCAAATCTAGGCCAGGCGCCTCAAAAAACACCTCGTCACTTGCATGCGTTTCCATAAATTCATCGCACACGCCTAACAACTCTTTGATATTGTCGATACGCGAAAGCGCTTCATCGGTGCCTTCTTGTTGATAGGCGCTGATGATGCCCGTTGCATCGATAATAGCTTGAATTTTCGCACGTAAATTGGGAAATTCTCCCTGCGCTGCCTGCAGCACATTCAAGAACTCGCCCAGCGCTTGCGCCGTTTTGGTGCGCAGTGACAACTCAGCGGGAGCTATGCGCACCGCTTCGACGAAACTAATATCATGACGTGCTGCTAAGGCTTCAATCTTGTCGATGGTTGTTTGTCCAATGCCACGGCGCGGCGTATTGATAACGCGTTTAGCAGCAATATCGTCTGCGGCGTTCACACACAAGCTTAGATACGACATAACGTCCACAATTTCTTTGCGCTCAAAGAAGCGGGTGCCGCCCACAATACGATACGGAACGCCTGATCGCAAGAACATATCTTCCAACATACGGCTTTGAGCGTTCGTGCGATAAAACACTGCGATGTCGCTATACGGTATGCCAGCGTTGTGGAAAAGCTCAATGCGCCCTGCTATCCAGCGCCCTTCGTCGCGTTCGTCTTGAGCGGCATAAATCATAAGAGGGTCGCCATCAGGGCCGTTGGTGAACAGCGTTTTCTCTTTGCGATTGGTGTTGTGTGCAATAACAGCATTAGCAGCAGACAAAATATTCCCGTTGCTGCGATAATTTTCTTCCAAACGCACCGTATGACACGACGGATAATCGTGTTCAAATTCCAAAATATTGCGGATATCAGCACCGCGCCACGAATAAATTGACTGATCGTCGTCGCCCACCACCATAAGATTTTGAAAGCGCGACGCCAACATAGAGCATAAGTTGTATTGCGCGTGGTTCGTGTCTTGGTACTCGTCAACTAAAATGTAGCGAAAGCGGTCTTGGTAAGCGTGGCACACATCTGAATTATTCTTAAGCAATAAATTGGCATACAAAAGCAAATCGTCGAAATCGAACGCGTTGGCTTTCCGTAAGCGCTCTTGGAGCATCTCATAGACGCGCTTGGTAGCTTCATCGATGGGGTCATGTTCCTTAACGACATAGTTACCAGGCACGATAAGCTCATTTTTCGCCTTTGAAATGCGAGCGCGCACCGCTTTACTAGGATAACGCGCTGGATCAAGGTTAAGGTCTTTGTAAATTTCTTTCACAAGGCGCGTTGAATCGTTATCATCATAAATAGTAAAGTCGGTCGAAAAACCCAAACGCTCGGCATGTGCTCGTAACATGCGAACACACATGCTGTGAAATGTTGATACCCACATGCCACTGACCTGGTCGCCAACGAGATTGCCTAAACGCTCACGCATTTCGCACGCTGCTTTATTGGTAAACGTAATCGCCAAAATGTTCCACGGATAAACGCCTTTTTCCTGTATAAGATACGCAATGCGGTAGGTTAGTACGCGTGTTTTGCCTGATCCAGCACCTGCTAGCACCAAAAGTGGACCTTCGGTACACAGTACTGCTTCGCGTTGAGCTGAATTGAGAGCGTCAAGATCAAGTGCCATGCTGTTCCTTTCTGTTGAATTTTCATTATATCGACAGAGCGCCTCAATTTGAACGAGCGCGGCGAGGTTTACGAAAGCTCCAAAACGCGAACGAAACCACCAAGCGCGCAGGCGCACGAAAGTTGCAAACGTGGAAACGCAACGTTCCCGCACCAGCGCGTGTTCACGTTCCCCAACACGCGCGTTCATTTCAAAGATGTAATATTTCGTGTATTTCTAAAAAGCTTGAAAACCAGCACTGTTGTTTTTCATTTCTGCGCTAAAATGACACTGCTTAGCTACGAAGAAACATACTACAACTCCAAGGAGACTCATGGATCTTTCATTAGCCGCGTTTCTTGAACAAGTTATTGCATACCCAACGCTAGCTGTAATAATCTTGCTCGTTCTTGGAGTTACGGTTATATCGGGCGCAACCGACGCGCCAAACGCTATTGCAACCGCCGTGTCAACGCGTTGCATGTCACCAGGATGCGCGCTTATCGTAGCAGCAGTTTTCAATTTAGTAGGCATCATTGGCATGACCTACATTTCTACTGCCGTAGCGCATACCATGTTTTCGATGGTCAATTTCAACGGCGATACTCACCACGCGCTGCTGGCGCTTGAAGCAGCCATGATTGGCTCGATTATCTGGGGAGTTGTGTGCTGGTTTTTCGGCATACCTGCGTCAAAATCGCACTCGCTTATTGCGGGAATCACGGGAGGCGCCATCGCGCTTAACGGCATTCAAGGCGTTGTAGCAGCGGAATGGGTTAAAGTTATCTACGGAATGGTGTTCTCGTTAATTGCAGGCTTTGTAGCAGGCTGGCTGATATTGCGCATTATCGAGAAAGTGTTTACGTTTCTTGACCGCAAACGCGCCGAGCGCACCTTTCGCATTGTGCAGAATGTAAATGCAGTGCTTCTTTCGTTTTTGCACGGTGCGCAAGACGGCCAAAAGTTCATGTCCATTGGCATGCTTGGTATGGCACTTGCCTTCGGTGCAGAAGACTTTTCTACATCAACGTTTCCCTTGTGGTTTATGATTATCTGCTCGCTTGCCATTTCACTGGGAACGTTTTTGGGCGGGCGGCGCATCATTAAATCAGTCGCAATGGATATGGTGAAGCTGGAAAAACACCAAGGAGCTGCAGCAACAAGCAGCACCATTATTACGCTTTTTATCGCCAGCATGACGGGCATGCCCGTATCAACGTCGCACGCGTCGACCGCCTCAATTATGGGCGTTGGTGCAGCTCACAACATACGTCGCGTTCGCTGGCAGGTTGCCGAGCATATGGTGCTTGCCTGGATTCTTACGTTTCCGTGTTGCGGATTTATCGGCTTTGGACTGGCGCATCTGTTCATGATGCTCTAACGCGTGTGCGTTCTACACGCTAAGAAACTCGTTTGCGTTTTCCATGCTGTATAAACGCTCGAAAAGCAATCGCAAGGCACTCGCAAGGCGCCCGAAACACGCCCAAAAGGCGCTATGAAGGCACTACGAGCACCCACGTTCACGACGCTGACCGCCCAAAATGGTAACAAGGCGCGTCTGTGCTTAATTTTTGTGGCGTGATAGTTTTATTATAAATACGTAAAGTTTTGGCCATTCGTGTGTTAAAACTCTCTACACGAGATACAATACTGTGCTACTTGCGCACAACCGACAGAGGAAAGAGGAGCTGTGGATACCGATCGTATTTTTGTAAACAGAAACTTAGCCGCTATGCTTAAAGGCGGCGTCATCATGGACGTCACTACTCCTGAACAGGCGCGCATTGCAGAAGCCGCAGGAGCGTGCGCAGTTATGGCGCTCGAGCGCATTCCTGCTGACATACGTGCCGCTGGTGGCGTAAGTCGCATGAGCGATCCGAAGATGATCAAGGGCATTCAAGAAGCTGTAAGCATTCCTGTGATGGCGAAATGCCGCATTGGACATTTCATGGAAGCGCGCATTCTGGAAGCGCTGAACATCGACTATATCGATGAATCTGAAGTGCTCTCCCCTGCCGACAACATCTATCACATCGACAAAACGCAGTTTGAAGCTCCTTTTGTGTGTGGCGCGCGCAATTTAGGCGAAGCTCTGCGTCGCATTGCGGAAGGTGCGTCAATGATTCGCACGAAAGGTGAGCCCGGAACAGGCGATGTTGTACAAGCGGTATCGCACATGCGCCTTATACAAAGCGAAATTCGCCACGTAGTTTCGCTGCGCACCGATGAGCTATTCGAAGAAGCAAAGCGTCTGCAAGTTCCTCTTGACTTGGTGCAATACGTGCATGAACACGCAAAACTGCCCGTCGTAAACTTTGCTGCGGGCGGCGTGGCAACTCCGGCTGACGCAGCGCTTATGATGCAGCTTGGCGCGGAAGGCGTGTTTGTTGGTAGCGGCATTTTCAAGAGCGGAAACCCTGCAAAACGCGCTGCTGCCATTGTGAAAGCGGTAACCAATTTCGACGATGCGGCACTTCTTGCTGAAATTTCCGAAGATTTAGGCGAAGCGATGGTGGGCATCAACGAACAAGAAATTGAAATTTTGATGGCTCAGCGCGGAGAATAATCAAGGATAAGGCATGAAAAAACACGTTGGCGTTCTATGCGTGCAAGGCGCATTTATTGAGCACATTCGTGCCCTTAAGGCCCTTGGATGCAGCTGTATTGAAATTCGAAACAGCGCTGATATTACAAGCGAACTTGATGCGCTTGTGTTACCTGGCGGTGAATCGACCGCGCAATCGCGTCTTTTGCACGACTTGCAGCTATTTGACGTGCTTAAGGCACGCATCGAGCAAGGTATGCCAACGCTTGCTACCTGTGCAGGACTTATCCTGCTTGCCAAAACCATTGAAGGAACAGGCGATTTGCAGGGATTACACGCCCAAGCAGCACAAAAGCGCCTTGCTGTTAAAGGCTTCCAAACGCTTGATGTGTGCGTTCAGCGCAATGCGTATGGGCGGCAGTTATCAAGCTTTCACACGCAGCTGTATTGCACGCGTGCAGGGCGTGAACTTCCTGCAACGTTTATACGCGCGCCGCGCATCGTGCGTTGCGAAAGCAATGTAGAAGTGCTGATGGAATACGAGAATAGTGCCGTTGCCGTGCAACAAGGCAATCAAATTGCCTGCACGTTTCACCCCGAACTCGATTCCGATTTGTTTTTTCACGAAACACTTATTTCGCTGTAAGCGATACGCGTTTCGCCACATCTGCTGCAACCGCGCTTCATCAAGCGCCTTTGCAGCAGCAACGATGTACCACGAAAAGGGTGTGCACGCATGCCCTTTTCTTAACAGTAAGTGAGATACCAGCATGCGCACGCAGCGTCATTTCGTCTATACATTTCTAGCAATACTTGCGTGCTCGTTGCCTTTAAGCTGCGCTTTAACAGCCTGCGACAATCAGCAAAGCTCGTACGAAAAGCTTGGCTATCACACGCCTGGCTACGAATTTGACGACATCGAGCAAAACAATAACAACTTAGATATCAATATCCCCAGCGAAAAGAAACACCTTGAGCTTATCAATGAAGCGCGCGGAAAATTCGTGTCGGCACAATTTGACGACAGCAAACATTTGCCTGTTCGCTACTCGTATAAGCTGCCAGAAAATTACCAAGAAGACAAAACCTATCCGCTGGTGATTGCGCTTCCCGGGCTTGACGCCATGTGGCACGGTGACGACTATCGTGACGAAAATTTGCTTGAACCTATTGTGACGGCCTGGGATAACGCAGGTGAAGAGCTGATTGTGGCGTCTGCTCAGCTGGAAGATTGGGGCGAAAACGGCTCGCGCCAGGCAATTGAGCTTACACAGAAGTTACTTGCCGACTTACCGGTCGATCGCGCGCGCGTATACGTAACAGGCTTTTCTTCTGGCGGCGAAATATGGACGCAAGCTATCACCTTGCATCCTGAGCTGTTCACTGCGTACTTGCAAATTTCTGCGCAGTGGGACGGACGCATGGCGCAAACGTGTAAAGCGCGCATTCCAATTTATTTTTTGGTTGGCGAAAACGATTCGTTTTACGGCTCTGACGAAACGCGCCGCATCTATCATCAAATGTATGATATCTATGTTGAACAGGGATTAAGCTCAAGCGAAATCAACGAATTGCTGCAACTAAACGTGCTTGACGACTCATTTTTTGATGCGCGCGAGCTTGACTATCACGGCGGTGCTCAAGAAGCGCTGCTGCGGTTCCCGGAAATAAGCGCCTGGCTTTTGTCGCGCCACAAAAGCACTCCGCCCACTTCGGCCACGCCAACTACTCCGCCTACCCAACCTAATCCGACCACTTCGAATGCGAACTAAGCGGCAAGGTAACTGCTGGGCGTGCTGGTGCGCACGCGTGCAGGATAGGCGTATAAGCAGTTATGGTGTTGCGTTATTTCTCCTGTTGAGAGGTTAAATTCCACGGACGAACCCACGCGCTTTTCGGCACACTCATAAGCCCTATCAATAACCACGACACGTAAAACAGCGGTGTAATATAGCGCGATTGCGTAACAGGCGACAAGCACAAAATAAGCATCGAAAGCAAAATGGGCACGTGTGCAACAAAGCCGCGCCCGTTGCGCCGCGCAAGGTACACAAGCAGCGCAAGCCCCGGAATCCAGCTTGCGTACAGCGCTTTCGACAGAAAAAGACGTCCTAAAAGCGTGCCGTTTAGTTCGTATAAATCTTTATCGTATGCTTTACGAAACGGCTCTAATTCATCGGGCGAATAGATGCGCGCAAAGTGCTCGATAAGCGATACGCGCGTAGCCTCGGACACATCAAAGGTATCGTGTACAAGCAGGAAATACACAAGCGTGTCATCGCGTTCCCACGGCACAATGTGCTCAAATTGATCAAGCATTGAGCACGGATAGAACAAATCGTAGGTGTTCATTGCCACTGCCTCAAGATATACAAGCGGATCTTTAAGCATACAGGCAGCCCAGGTTTGCATATAGCGCTGCACCTGTTCACGCGTTGCATGGCGATTAAACTTCCAGCGAACAGGGTCGGAGAGCTCAGGATCGTAAAGCTTTACAATGGCGCCAATGGGCATAACGGCGTTGATGGCATCGCGCTCGGAGCTCGTAAGATCGCGTTCGTGATGAATAACGTAGCGTGCTGTTTGCTGAACAGGAACGCTCATGATTTCTGTCCATACAGCAGGCTTAATGCCCAGCGCACCAAACAACATACTTTCAATAAGCACACTGTACACCAAAACACTCAGAACGCTCGTAGCAACAAAACGCAAACCCGAGCGGCGTGCATACAGCAAAAACACCAACGTTGACACAATAATCAAATAGCTTGACGGTTTTTTCGACAAAATCATCAATAAGCTGATAATAAACATCAATACGCAATACGAATTACGCTGCGCAATGCGTCCTTTCGTTCGCACAGCTTCAATAAAGCCGATAAACCAAAACACCCATATAAGCGCCAGCGTGTAGTCTTTCGTCATGCACTCTGCTGCTAAGGGAAACAAAGGAATGACTAGGCAAAACACCAGAAGAACCGCAAGAATGCGGCGTGTTACGCCAAGGAACTTCAAGTACACGAAACCCGTTGCAAACGCAAACGAAGTTGCAATTACTTGTAGCGTGCAGAACAAAAACAAGCCTATGTTGCGAGAACCAAGCGCATCTCCTAGAAGGAAAAATGCACCGTAGAGCACCGTTGTTGCAGGTGGATGGTTGGCACGCCAGGGCGACAAGCCATCTATTTGAAGCATCTGAGCAGCAGTATCAAAAGTAATCGTGCCAGGATAGTGAATAATTAAGCACAACGACCACGCAAGGGCAATAATACACGTTACGGGAAGTGCATAGCGTTTCATCAGGTGCCAAAAACTGGGCTCGCAGGCGCAATTAAGCGAAATTTCCTGCTGTGCGGGCGCTTGGACGCGTAAAGCTTGGCCACGTTCCTGATTCCAACCGCTTACCACATAGATAAATACACAAGCGCAAACGCTTACTCCGATAAATATCGCAACGGCAATGGCAGGATGCAAGGAATACAAACCAAAACCTTGATAGCGATTCATTGAAGCCGAGCCGACCACTAAAAAGGCAACTAGAAGCGCGCCAAGTGCAGAAACAATCGCCCGTATCCAATTTTTTTTGCAATATAAAGCCAGAAAATTTATGGTAATCCCCTTTCGTTACCCGCTTGTGTTGGAATTTCATTCTATACTATAACAATAATTGCGTGATAGGCACATACCAAAGGGGAACTGTGGGAATCGAGCAAATAAATACCATGAATGCATACTCAACAAGCCAAGTACTACCAAGAAACGCAGGCAATACCAGCACTCTCATACCTCAAGCGTCACGCGCATCCAAAGCGTCAAGCGCATCCAAAGAGTCAAGCGCTTCCAGCGTATCAAACGCAACAGAAGCCGTGCCAAGCACGTGCGCAAATACAGGATCTCACCAGCGCATACGTTATATCGATATCGCAAAAGCGCTTGCAATGTTTGCAATTATCTCTGGGCATTTTGGTGTAGTGAGCATCAACAATATTGTCTATGGTTTTCATGTGCCGCTTTTTTTCATAGTTAGCGGCTATTTTTTTAGCACAAAGCGCGCCTTATCTTCATCAATTGTTCAGAAATTACGCCAGCTTATGATACCGTACGCTATTGTTGGATTAGCGTATATTCCTGTATTGACAGCTGTACTACTTTTGCAGCATAGCGATAAGCAAACCATCATCGCAAACATCAGCAAAATTCCCCTCGCCTTGCTCTATGGCGCTGGAGTGCCTGTTCACAGCCCTGCCGTTCTACCACAAATTGGTTTGTTATGGTTCTTACCTGCGCTTTGTTTCGCGTTTATTTTTGTGTATATAGCCCTTAAAACACGCCACGCCTTTCTTATTATCGTTCTTTACTTCATGATAGGTTGGATAAGCATGCTGTTTTTCCATGCGCCTTTAAGCATCCAACCTGCGCTTATGGGAACGTTTTTTATCTATATTGGATATAAAGCTCGACAATACGACCTCTTTAATAAGCGCGCTCCTCTCTGGCTCATTGTTCTTATGGTGTGCTTGTGTTTAAGTTGTATATCATCAGGTATTTACGTTAATATCGTAAACGGACAGGTAAGTTTAGGGCCGCTAAGTGTGCTTCACGCACTGTGTTTTTCCTATCTTATTATCCGAATATGCCAATGGATTGACTTGCACAACAACATACTTGCCCAATTTTTGCAATGGTGCGGAAAAGGAAGCCTGATAATGATGTGCTTTCACGGTGTCTCAGATTATTGTTTCCCAGGATATCTGCTTCAAGAATTCCTTATGAACTGGGGGTTAAGCCATGCTATCGCAACGGCTATTCTTATTATGCTAAATATGGTGTGGGCTGTGCTAGGCGTGGTGCTGGTAGTGCATTGCAAGCCTCTTGCGCGCTTGTTCTCGGCTCAGAACCTCGAGAAAATTTCCTGTGCACTTTCGGTAAAACGGTTTAATGCCTCGTAAAATTTCGATATAATAACAGTTCATAAAGCACACAAAAGCTGCCGCACTCAACAGGTTCAACTGGTGTATTATGCTGAAACCTTACTTGTTAGCCAATGTTGGTAGCAATTCAAAACAGTTAATGAAAGCGAGTATCATGCCCTCTATTTCCATTATTGTGCCAGTTTATAATGCAGAAAAGTACCTTGAAGCGTGCCTTGAAAGCCTTGAAAATCAAAGCTTGAACGATATAGAAATCATCTGCATTGACGATGGTTCAACTGATGAATCGTTTGAAATTCTGAAGCGCCACGCGCAAAAAGATACGCGTTTGCGCTTGTATGCGCAAGAAAATGCCGGCGTGTCGGCAGCGCGCAACCGTGGGCTTGACCTGGTACAAGGCCGCTATGTTATGTTCGTCGATTCGGATGATATGATTGCGCAGAACACGTGCGAAATTCTTATGAACGAGGTGCAAAAGCATCAAAGCGAAATTGTTGTATTTGCTGGCAAAACCTTCCCGACAACCAAATGGAAAGATGCATGCTGGGCTTCGCGTACGGTTCACTATGGCAGCTCGGAAAGCGTATTTGCGCTGTTTAACGAGCCTGGTTCAATTCCGCTGATGTGCAATAAACTGTATGCAGCGTCGTTGCTTAAACGCACCCACGCGCGCTTCAACACCAACTTGAAATTGGGCGAAGATCACGCGTTTCAGATGAATATTTTCCCGTTCGCACACGGCATAAGCTATCTGAACGAATGCTTATATTTTTATCGCGGGCACAACGAAAGCGCTGTTAATCAAGCAAATAAAGATTGGGATGAACAAGCGCGCCTGCATCTTAACATCGTCAAATACGTTATCGAAAGCTGGCAGAAATTAAATATTATTGCAAAATATAACGAGCAGTTGCTACGCTGGGTAAGTGATTTTTTCTTCGATGCAGCACGGCGCTGTTCGTTTAACACGCGCAAAGAAGTAGGTGCCCAGCTCAAAAGTCTGCTGCACGATACCTTCGATAGTGCGCTTGAGTCAACGCTCGACGATACGCAATGGCACAATCTGCACTATATTATTGACACGCCTGACGTGTGCGAAAAACAGCCGCTCATTGCTTTCGTGTATACGCGCATTGCCGAAGAGCAGCTGAGCGAAACGGTGCTACTAAGTGCGCTTACGCAGTACGAACAGCGCATTGAAGTACGTATCGACAGCCGTTACAAAACGCCCGACATTGAAGCTTTGGTGAACAACGACGAACGCGCATCGTTTTTCGATGAGAAAGATGCGCCTTCGCTTCTTGACAGCATCAAAAGTCCGTACCTTATTTTTGCGCAATCAACGTCGGAATATATGGAAGGGTGCGTCAACCATATTTTTGACCGCCTTCACATGATTAACCACAAGCGCATGTGCGCGCAACAAGGCATTAAGCCAACGCCTATTGTGCGCGAAAGCTATGTTCGCGGAGAAAATATCTTCCCAGCTGACGTTGTTATTTTTGACGATTCTGCCAAAATTATCCGCACCGAAGATCCGTTTTTTGCGCTTACGCCGAACTACCAACTTAGCTATTCCAGCGAAAAAGTGTATTCCTATAAGGCGCTTTCTAAGCGTGTGTACAATGTTGCGTCACTTTCATTCGAAAACAAAGCCTATCGCGTTGCATTTTTAAAGCAGCACGCAGCACTTGCGCAAACCGAAAACGACAACTCGATTGCATCGTTTGCGCTTAACGCGTGCGTCAGTTTGCCGCATGCTCAGTCTATTTTGCTGATGGATATTGCTTTGCTGGTAACGCACAGCCTATCGATTAAACGCGCAAGCGCTGCACAAAGCTATGGTCAGCGCGTTGTTGACATGCTGCAAAATCTTGCGCGCATCGTTGAAGCGCACACCGCACAGCACGTGGATGCAAACGCGATAGAAGGCACAGCGGAGCACACCTTCGAAAGCACATTTGGAGTAACAGCTGGTGCATCTGCAAGCGCATCTGCACGCACGGCAGGTTTTTACACGGCACTTGCGTCGTATTTGCTTTCGCTTGATGACACTATCAATTCGTTTAAGACCTACGAAGAGATATTCCCGTTTATGCAAGAGTATGCGTGCTCGATTAAAGACAAGCTTGCCGCTTCAAGCTGGGAAGACAGAAACGAAATTGCCCAATGGAACTCGCTTTGCACGTTTTCAGCGCAAGAGCACTTCAACACCAAGTCGAACTTACACGTTGATCGCCTTACGGAAGCAAACACGCAAACGCTCTCAGACTTAAGCGCTGCCTGGGGAAATGTGGCACGCCTGAACTCTATCGTTGACGATTTCAATCACTCAATTAGCTACAAAACGGGACGCGTAGTTACGTTCCCGCTACGCTATATGTACTACAATATCCAAAAACTGATCCGTCGATAAGAATACAAGGTGATAACTAACATGCACGTTATTGAAAATCAAGCTCCGCAGGCGCCTTATGTGTCGGTTTTAGTGCCCGTATGCAATACCGCGAAGTTTTTGCCTGAATGCCTTACCAGCTTGTTGAAGCAATCGCTCAAAAACATTGAAATTATCTGCCTTAACGACGGCTCAACCGATAATTCGCTGGAAATTCTAAAAAGCTTTCAGCGCTCTGATGGGCGTATTCGCATTGTCGATAAAGAAAATGAAGGCTACGGCGCAACCATGAACTTGGGTGTGCAGCTTGCAAAAGGCGAATATATTGGCATTGTGGAATCGGACGACTTTGCGCACAAACACATGTTCAAAAAGCTGTATATGTTTGCGCAGAAACATGATTGTGACATCGTAAAATGCAACTATTACGAACACAGCGAATCGGGTAATGTACTGCAAAAGCCCTTTGAAGCGTTCCCGAAAAAGCGCGTGTTCGACCCGCGTGAACACGTTGCCATTACAGGAATTCTGCCCGTGATTTGGGCAGCGCTGTACAGGCGCTGTATGCTGATAGACAATGCCGTGCGCTTTAACGAAACGCCAGGCGCGTCGTTTCAGGATACGTCGTTTGTGTTTCAGTGTTGGGCTTGTGCACGTCGCGTGGCACTTTTGCCAAAAGGCCTTATTTATTACCGCGTTGACAATGCTGCGTCGTCTGTGAAATCTTCAAAAAAAGTATGTGCCGTATGCAAGGAGTACGAAAGCTCGTATCGCTTCTTGGAACAAGACCCTGGGCGTATGGATGCGTTTAAAGAAATTATCCATGTGAATAAAATTGGCACCTACAAGTGGAACTACGATCGCATTGATGCGGCTTCGAAGCTTGAATTTGCGCAGGCGATGGCGCGCGAGTATTGCCACGCGCGCGATAAGGGCGAACTGCAGGAAAGGCTTTTTGACGCGCGTGACTGGTCTATGCTACAACTGCTGATGGAAAGCCCGGAAGACTTTGTGAAAGCCTATCCCGAAACCATGTATTAATATGCGTAAACTGAACGAAGAGTAGAAGCCAAGGAGAATATCGTGGGCAGCAAGCAACACGTACAATCAACAGATGAACAGGGCACCGCACACCGCGATAGTGCAGTTGAAAAGCAAGGCAACACACCGCTAGGCACCAGCGCAAACACCGATGCGATTGACGTTTCTATCGTTCTTGCTATTTATAATGTAGAAAAGTTTCTTGATCAGTGCCTGCGCTCGCTTGAAGAACAAACGCTTAAAACCATTGAAATTATCTGCGTAAACGATGGCTCAACCGACAGCTCGCAAGCGATTATAGAACGCCATCAGCAACACGATAGCCGTATAAAGCTGATTTCAAAACAAAATAGCGGCTATGGCGATTCTATGAACCAAGGTATTGCGGCAGCTCATGGGCGCTATATTGGCATCGTTGAGCCCGATGATTGGGTATCGAGGCACATGTTTGAAACGCTGCTGCGCGCAGCGGAAAAGCATCACTTTCCCGACATTGTAAAAGGTGCGTATACGCGTGTTATCAATGCCGATACCCCTGATGAAACGCAGGTTACCGCCATTTATTACCAGCACATCGATCTGGTTGACACACCCTTTACGCTCAGCGAAAACGCGCAGCTGTTATTGCATCATCCAAGTATTTGGTCGGCGCTCTACAAGCGCAGTTTTTTGCGCGATAACAGCATCGCATTTCAGCCTATTCCCGGTGCGGGCTGGGCAGATAATCCCTTCTTGATGGAAACGTTCGTGCAAGCAAAAAGCATCGTATACATTGATGAAATGCTGTATTTCTACCGCGAATTTAACACGGGTTCCTCCAGCGTTGTAAAAGACCCGCGCATTATTTTTGAACGCTGGCTTGACATGGACGCCATCCTGAAAAAACACCACGTAACAGCGAAAAACATTCTTGAAGCGCATTACGCGCGCGGCTGCGCCTATATACAAATGCTCGCCGACGATTTTCCTGGCAATGAACTGGCGAAAAGCGGCATACGGCGCATGATGAAACACATCGACTACAACACTGTCCTTGAATCGAACGCAATAATTCAGCCGTTCAAAGACGCATATCAGGCGCAAGTTTCGCCCCTTGCGCGCGCATGGTATAAAGTTAAAAGGCGCCTGGCATGAAAACACTTATCATTATTCCTGCATACAATGAAGAACGTTCCATCGAGCGTGTGGTGCGTAGCGTTATAAGCGCAGGTTACGACTATGTTGTGATAAACGATGGCTCGCGCGATGCAACGGCTGCCATTTGTGAGCGCGAAGGTTTCAACATTGTAAGCCTTCCTGTTAACTTGGGAATTGGCGGCGCCGTTCAAACAGGCCACCGCTATGCGCTTGAACACGGATACGATGCTGACGTGCAATTTGATGGCGATGGCCAGCACGACGCTGCATGCATCGCTTCCCTTTTGCAAGGCCTTGAGCAAGGCTACGACTTAGTAATTGGCTCACGCTTTATTTCGCAAGAAAACACGTTTAGAAGCTCAACGGCACGACGCGGCGGCATTGCAATTTTGCGCGGTGTCTTAAAGCTGGTAACGCGCCAAACAATTACCGACCCTACCAGCGGTTTTCGTGCATGCAGCACGCGAGCTATCGCCCTGTTTGCCGAAACCTATCCGCACGACTACCCCGAGCCAGAATCGATTGCCTACGCGCTTGGCTGCTCGTTGCGCGTAAGTGAAGTGCCTGTTATTATGCATGAACGCCGCGACGGAACGTCATCGATTGGCATCGTTGCCAGCGCATACTACATGATTAAAGTGACGCTTGCCATTATATTGACACGTGTGAGTAAGAAACGTGAGCGGTAAACTAAGCGCCACATCGTTCGTACGCGCATGTTGCAAGCAGCATAGAAAGCGCCTATGCTATCAACAGTACACCTGCTACGACTAAAACTCGAATGAAACTACCTGATAAGGAGTAAGTATGCCTTTAGTATTGCGCATTATCATGATTGCTGTTTCGCTGCTTTTTTGTGCAGGTGGGCTTTATTGTATTGCGCAGCGCACCTTGCAGCTAAAATACTCTCTTACGTGGTTTTTCCTGTTGGCGCTGATACTGATTATCGCCTTATTCCCCGGCCCGTTTTTTGTATTGGCGGCATGGTGTGGCTTTGAAGCGCCCTCCAATATGCTCTTTTTTATTGGGATGTTTATCCTTATGTCAATTTGTTTGTCGCTAAGCGTTATTGCAAGTAAGAACGCAAACGACATCCGACGCTTAACGCAAACGGTTGCGCTGCTTCATGACCAGATAAAACAGCTTGAACGCACGCATGAAACGCCAAACGCGCAGCCGCAGACCCATACAAGCGCAGCTACGACACACAAGGAATAAGCTATGAGCCATAAGCATGTTCCTTGGCACGAAACGGATGCTGTAAAAGAAACGCGCAACGCAAGCGAACAAAACGATATACACTCGAACAGCCTTTTCCAACTGTTCAAATATTTGTTGGTTGGAGGAAGCTCTGCCCTTCTTGAACTGGTGCTTTTCAGTGGCATGACATATCTTTTGCACATTGATGTTGCAATCGCTGCACCTGCATCGCTGCTGCTATCAACGCTGTACAATTTTTTTATGAGTGCGCGTTTTACGTTTCGCACAACGCAACATATATATAAGTCGGCGCTTGGTTATTGTGCGCTGCTTATTGTGAATACACTGTTCGCAAGCTTTGCAGTGCCGGCACTCGTGGCGCTTTCTGTTGAGCCAGTCCTTGCAAAACTCATTACGATGGCATGCTATACCTGCTGGAATTTTGTACTGTACAAGTATCTTATCTTTAAGCGCTCCTAAGTGTGTTCGTGCTTGGTGGTGTCGAGAAACGTACTACGCTGCGCTATCTTGAAGCACCGCAGCGCCACGAAATGTGTAATAATGGTGCTCGTAATAAAATGCGAACATCACGCTGAACGACGCACATCCTTAGCGCGAAACTTGGGCGCGAAGCTTAGGCGCGGATGCTTGCAGATAAGCTATGCCACCTGCAAAAACACGATAGGACACCGATGAATCAACACCTCACAACAACCACGTCAGCGCGCGTGCATATTGCGCAACTTCTGCTGGCGCTTTTTGTGTCATGGGGTATTCAGCTTCATTTGAATGTTATCAATCCAACGCTTCTAAGCCTTAAAGTTGGAGCTTCACAGGGGCTTATCTATCAGCTTGTGCTGCTGCAAGAGTCGCAAACGCTGCCTGTTTATTTTATGTTTGCGCTGGTATGCGGCATATATTGGCTTATTGCGCGATGGCGCGTTCTTCCTAAAGCAAGCAAGCGCCACGTAATTACCTATGTGCTGGCACTGGTATTAGCGCTGATATTTGTAGCAGGGCTTATGTTTAGCGAACCTGCAACGCGCATGCTTATTGCCCCTGGACCTGCGGCATCGGTGCCGGTTACAATTCATGACGTTGGAAAGCTGCGCATCGCACTTTCACTGGTTGCCTGGTTTTTGTTCTGGTGCGTTGCACTGCCCGTAATTGAACAGGGCTTCAAACGCGCAGCTGGGCACTGCTTTTCGAAAACATCACACCAGCTAGCTTGCACACCAGCAGATTCGCGTGAAAAAAAAACGCCAAAACCATGTACGGAGCAGATAACTGCAACGCGCACGAACGAACTTTCAGCGAATGCTCCAAACGCTGATGCGCACACCAAGGAATCATATAAACAACAGAGTGTCGCAAAACACGCAAACGCAAAAGGCAGCTTAAGCCCCGTACAGCGCTTTTGCGCCTTCGAACACAAACACCCGTTTCTGACCAGCTTTTTCATACTGGTGCTGCTGTGGCTTCCCTATCTTATTGTGTGCGCGCCCGCAACAAGCGATCCAAACGACACACTTAATCAGTTTATCCAAGCGCAAGGCCGCATTGATCCAACGCTTGAGCTTACAACGCAACTTGACCCGGCAGTAACGCTCTCAAATGCGCATCCCGTTATGCACACGCTCTTTCTGAATGCGTTTTTGACGCTGGGAGCGCATTTTGGTTCGCAAAACTATGGCTTAGCGCTACTAGCGATTGTGCAAGTGCTGGTGTGGGCTGCAAGTATTTCTTATGTACTGCTTCTTGCAAAACGCTTGCAGTTTCGCTTTGCTATTCGCGCAGTTCTGGTGGCGTTTTTTGGACTTATGCCGCTTTTTCCTTTATGGATTGTAAACGTTACAAAAGACTCGTTGTTCAGCGCCACTACCCTGCTATTTTGTGCGCTGTTAACGCGCGTTGTACTAAGCACGTTCAAAGCGCATGACAACGTATGCGCACAAAATGGCGAACACGATTCTGGGCATGCGCTCGCGCAAGCAACAACATCTGCCACTACCCCCAAACCGCAGCTGTTATACCTGTTCGAAACGCCGAAAATACGCGTGTTAGTAGGCTTGTTCGCGTGCGCACTTTGTATGTCACTCTTGCGCAACAACGGCATTTTTGCGGTTGCGTTCGCGTTTATTACAACGCTTATCTGCGCACGTAAAACGCCTATTTTTAAAGGACTTCTGGTCAGCCTTGGCGTGTGCATGCTATGTTATGGCGTCTTCATTTGCGCTGTTTTACCGGCAGCTCATGTAAGCCCCGGTTCTCCGCGCGAAACCATGTCGCTTATGTTTGAGCAGGTAGGACGTGTTGCTGTGTGCTATCCAAACGACGTAAGCGAAAACGACAAGCGCATACTAAGCTCAATTTTCGACTTTGAGCACCTTCACAAAACCTACCAAGGCGAACAAGCCGACGACATGAAATGGACGTACAACAAATACGCAAGCGCAGATGAACGTGCAAATTTCTTCAAGCTATGGCTGCGATGGGGCGCGCGGCACCCACTAACATATGCCCTGGCGCAAGCTCAGCTAAGCTATGCGTATTTCTACCCAGGCGTCGATCGCTCGTGGGTGTGGCCGTCACTTGCAGAATTCGGGCCGCGCTATGGATTGCGGCCGTATGCAATTCTTGACTACTATCATGAACAGGGGCTACGTGTATCCCAGCCCACGTTTTTCGCACCTGCGCGCCACGCCTTAGTTGCGCTTTACAACTGCGGCAAAACAAGCCCGCTGGCGCTGGTGTGCAACATGGGGTTTGCAAGCATTGCCACACTTGTGCTTGCAAGCATCGTGTTTATCAACAAAAAACAACGCGCACTTATCTGCTTTATGCCAAGCATTACGCTGTTACTTGTGTTCCTGATGACGCCTATAAACGGCTCAATTCGCTACGCTTTGGGCGTAGTGGTGTGTTATCCGCTGTTGGCGCTGCTTACGCTTACTTTGCTACGCCACAAGTAATTTCACTTATTTCTTCAAATAAGCGCGAAAAACGGTCGTATAATACAAAGAAAGAGAATGCTAAATGCCGAAGGGAGAGCATTATGAGCACTGAACACAATTTTGACGTTATCGTTATTGGCGCAGGTCCAGCGGGTGTAAGTGCCGCCGTGTATGCTGCATCGCGCGGCTTGCACGTTGCTGTTATTGAAAAGAACCGCGTTGGCGGCACGATTGCAAACGTTTCCACGGTTACACACTATGCAAGCGTTGAAGCCAACGAAACAGGAAAAGAATTTGCGCGCCGCTTATCTGAGCAGCTTAATTCTACGCATCCAAGCTTCATTACCAGCGCTGTGTGCAAGGTTGAACTGAATGCTGCTACCAAACAGATTCACTGCGAAAACGATGAAACGTATAGTGCGCCGCGCGTGATTATTGCAGCTGGTATGCAAAAGCGCATGCTTAATATTCCTGGGAGCGAGCTTATTAGTGGGCAGTTGTTTGAAGCAGCTCCAACGCTTGCCGGCAAGCACGTGTATATTGTTGGCGGTGCCGATGGCGCTATCAAAGAAGCTTTGTTTGCGGCGCGCTTTGCCAAGCAGGTAAGTATCGTTTGCATCGAGGAAGAACTTGCGTGCATCGCACAGTTCAAAAAACCTGCGCTTGAAGCTGAAAACATCGATGTGATTCCTGCTTCAAGCATTGTTGCGCTTCATGGGTCAAACGGCTCAATTAGCGGTGTGGATGTTCAGTCACTGCACGACAAAAGCATCACGCACCATGAAGAAAGCGATGCAGCAGTGTTTGTTTTCGCAGGTGCAACGCCTAATACCGCGCTTTTCGCCGATCAGATTACGCTACAAAACAACTTTATTGTGGTAAACGACAACATGGAAACGAACGTGAAAGGCGTGTGGGCAGCGGGCGACATTCGCGTAAAGGACGTGCGCCAAGTAGCAACAGCCGTTGCAGATGGTGCTATCGCAGGCATTAAAGCCGCAGCGTATAGCGTGGCGTAAAGGGCGCCATAGAGCGTAGTCCAAACGCGAAAACGGCTTACCAAGCAAGAACTTCGTTTGAAACAGCCGTCTTGAATTGTTTCTAACCGAGATGTGCTTTACGCATGTCTCGGTTTTTTGCTGAATTCGCATATTTTTACGTTCTAGAAACCACAGCGCTGCGCGAAAATCTACAATAATGATATCGAAGGATAAAAGGTCTTTTGCGGCGCGCTCAAAGAAAGGAATTGGCAGATGTCTGAACATCTTCATCCATTTGGCTCATTGGTATTTGACAAACGTACGATGCGTGAGTGGCTTCCCTCAACAACCTACAAGCAGCTTATGAAAACCATCGACAATGGTGAACCGCTGAATTTGGAAGTTGCGCAAGTTGTTGCTCATGCCATGAAAGAGTGGGCAATTCAGAAGGGCGCGACGCATTTTACGCATTGGTTTCAGCCGCTTAGTGGTGTTACGTCAGAAAAGCACGACGCGTTTTTGTGGCCGCAGGCAGAAGGCGGCGCGCTAACACGCTTTTCAGGCTCGGAGCTTATCCAGGGCGAACCCGATGCTTCAAGCTTCCCATCAGGTGGTTTGCGTGCAACCTTTGAAGCGCGCGGCTATACAGCGTGGGACCCTACCAGCTATGCGTTCATCAAAGATGAAGTGCTGTGCATCCCAACAGCGTTTTGCAGCTATAACGGCGAAGCACTTGATAAGAAAACTCCGCTGTTGCGCTCGATGCATGCACTTGAAAAACAAGCAAAACGCGTGTTGGCGCTCTTTGGTGAAACGCCACAGCGCATTTTGTGCACTGTTGGCGCTGAACAGGAATTTTTCCTAATTTCTGAAAAAGATTATGCATCGCGTGAAGACTTAGTGCTGTGCGGTCGAACATTGTTTGGTGCGCCAGCGTGTAAAGGTCAAGAACTGGAAGAGCACTATTTTGGCGCCATTCGCCCTACCGTCAATGCGTTTATGAAGGAACTTGATGATGAGCTGTGGGCTCTTGGTATTGCTGCTCACACGAAACACAATGAAGTTGCGCCCGCTCAACACGAACTTGCGCCTGTTTACACTAACGCAAACCGCGCTATCGATGAAAACTTGCTTACCATGGAAAAAATGCGTCTGTTGGCTTCGCATCACGGACTTACGTGCTTGCTTCACGAAAAGCCTTTTGAAGGCATCAACGGATCGGGCAAGCACAACAACTGGTCGATGAGTGCCGATGGTACCAACTTGCTTGACCCAGGTGAAAATCCACGCGCCAACCTGCGCTTCCTTGTTATTTTGTGCGCTATCGTTGAAGCGGTTGACACCTATCAAGAACTGCTGCGTATGTCTATCGCATCGGCAGGCAACGATCATCGTTTGGGCGCACATGAAGCACCTCCAGCGATTGTGTCTATCTTCTTGGGAAGTGAGCTTGGCGGTATTGTTGATGCGCTCATTCATGGCAAGGAATTCAAAACTGCAGGTCAGATTGCAATGGACTTGGGTGTTGAAGTGTTGCCTCGCTTCATGAAAGACAACACCGACCGCAATCGCACAAGCCCCTTTGCTTTTACCGGCAACAAGTTTGAATTTAGAATGCCAGGTTCAAGCACTAACTTATCGGATGCTACGATGGTGCTGAATACCGCTGTTGCAAAAAGCTTGAAAACGTTCGCTGATGCGCTTGAGGGTGTTGCACCTGATCAATTTGAACAAGCGGCCATTTCGTATATTAAGTCGTCGTTTACAACGCACGCGAATATCATCTTTAACGGCAATGGATACGCAGCTCAATGGGAAAAAGAGGCGCAAGCACGCGGGCTTTCGAACAAGAAAACGGCGGCGGATGCCTTTAGTGCGTATGTCAGCGATGAAGCGCTGAAGCTGTTTGAAGAAATGGAAGTTTTGCATGAGACAGAAGTGCGTTCGCGCTATGAAGTGAAGCTTGAGAAATACAACAAACTGTTAAGTATTGAGTGCTCAGTAATGGAGCGCATGGCACAGCGTACGTATATTCCTGCCGTGGATCGCTACTTAGGCGATGTAGCACGACGCGTCAAAAACATGGCAAGGATTTCACTAAAATGCAACACCGATCTAGCGCTTGCTAAACGCTTAGCGAAGGGCATTGATGCGGCAGCGGCGGCGTTGCACGATCTGCAAGAAAAACATGAACACGCGCAAAGTATAGAGGATCAGCAAGAACGCGCACTGTACTACGCGTATGACGTACAAGCGGCTATGCACGCGCTACGCAGTGCAATCGATTCGCTTGAAGTAATTACCAGCAGAGATTACTGGCCCTGCCCGTCATACAATAACTTGCTGTTCTATGTGTAATTGCTTGCAAGGCGCGCACAAAGCTTTTATACGCGGCGTTATCTAGGCTTCAATGTGGGATTTGTACTGTCGATATTCGCGCAAAAAGGCGTCTTTATCAAAATCATGCAGTGCCATAGCATCGTCAAACGTAACGCATTCGGTTATTGGGTTAGAAAGCGAAAATGGCAAGCCTTTTGACACCAGGAACGTGCCTAAGCTAGGCTCGGCGCTTACAATCTCGTGCATGGATTTTTCCTCACTGATAAGGCGCATAAGTGTGTCAATGCTTGCCGCAGCGGGTGCTTCGGCACGTGTGTTGTCGGAAGCGTCGTCAGAAACACTAACACCTTCATGAGTGGAAACTGCATCAGAAGCGTCATCAGAAACTGCATCAGAAACAGCAGTGCTGCTGCTTGCAGCTTCCTGCGCGCCGCCTGGCTGACTTACAGCAATACTGCTCAGCTGGGCGATTTCGTTTAAGCGGATAACGCGCGCGTGCAAGGAAACGTGATCGTGTTCCCCATGAGTAGAAACAAGAAGTGTAGCGTTGTTCTGGTGACGCAGCATAAACTGCGCAACTTCACTGCGCGTTGTGCTATCAAGACCACTAAATGGCTCGTCGAGCACCAACAGGCGCGCATCGCACGCAAACGCACGAACCAGCGCCACGCGCCTTCGCTGCCCGCCCGATAGATATGCAACCTGCTTATCAAGCACTTCATCAGGCAAAACCTCGCAAAGCATAGAGCGCAACGCACGACGCGACACGCCAGGCTTACAAACAAGCGCCACATTATCAACCGCGCTCAGCGCATCACACAGCCTATCTTCTTGAAATACGACTGCCATGCTGCTGGTATGCGGGTTTATCAAGGTGCCAGAATCGTAGCTTTCAAGCCCCAGCACCATGCGCAACAGCGTGGTTTTACCGCAGCCCGAAGGAGCCATCAAGCAGATGCGTTCCCCTTCTTCAATACGCATATTCAAATGGGAAAACACCAGCTGATCATCAAACGATTTCGCCACGTCTTTACATTCAATCATCGGTCGTCCTTTGCTCCAAGATAGCGTCCTAAGGGGCGCGACAAAAGGTCAAGCGCTTTCATAATGAGCTTCTCGAAAATCCAGCTAAGAATCATAACAACAACCGTCCACGCAAACAATTTCGGCGTGTTCAGAAACGTTCGTGCGATTGCCATTTCGCGCCCAATTGACGGAATGGGGTTCGCAAGCACTTCAGCCATGATGCCGCTTTTCCAACTCATGCCAAGCGCCATTTTGCACGCGCTGCTTAAAAAGGGCATAAACGCAGGTCGATAGATGTATACAAAGGTGCGCCAGGGCGACAGACGATACACGCGCGCGAACTCAAGCATTTTGTGATCGACGCTTTCAAAGCCCGCAAGCATATGGATGTGGTTAACAGGGACCCCAAC
>CAMPNZ010000008.1 GCA_946892075.1 uncultured Coriobacteriales bacterium | reverse complement strand
ATAGATCAGTCGCCGTTCAAGGTAGCTCTTTCCGAGAATATGATAAAGCAAGGTTTTGTTTCGCTTAGAGTTGGCGCAATCAATATGGGAGAATATAAACAAAACTTTAGACTAATATTACATACAGATACTGTAACCAAGGTGTCAGACGATACGTCTAGTGGCCAAGTAATGCCTTCACCTGTGCCAGTACCAAGCCTCTCACCACTGCCTGGCGGAGCTTCTCAAGCAAAGCAACAAGCAGAACCCGAGAAAAAAGACAAGCCCAAAGAAGAATCCTCTGTTCCAACATTCGAACAAGCAACCAAGCGCATTGCTGGAAAAACTGCAGAAGACACCATGCAACAAATTGTGGAAACTGCCTTCCCCGATCCAGTAAAGGAAGTTGTGCTTGCAACTAGTGAGGGCTATTGGGATGCACTTTCTGCAAACTCGCTGGCTGGAAGCTTAAATGCTCCTGTTCTGCTTACGCACCATGGTGCGCTGCCCGAGCAAACCATTGCCGAGCTTAAGCGTCTTAAAACAAGCAAAGTAGTTGTGTGCGGTGGAGAAAACGCCATTAGCAACGATGTTGTAGCACAACTTAAAGAGCTCAACATTGAAGTTGAGCGTGTTGCAGGCCAGATGGCAAGTGACACCGCAAATGACATTGCTCAAAAACTTACTAATACCGACACGGCAGTTGTAGCAACAAGCTGGGGATATGAAGATGCGCTGTCTGCTGCAAGTTTTGCGTACGCAAAGAAAGCTCCTATTTTCCTTGCAAACTACAACACTGCAACGCTTGATGCTTCAAACATCCAAACCATGAAAGACAAGGGTGTAAAGAAGGTCTACATCGTAGGAGGCACTGCGGTAGTATCTTCCGAGGTAGAAGCACAACTTCAAGATGCTGGCATTGCTGTTGAACGTGTAGCAGGAGAAACAGCCTACGACACAAGCGCTAAGCTTGCCACCAAACTTATCTCACTTGGTATGAGTGCAAACAATATGGCAATCGCTACTGGTTGGGGATACACTGATGCTCTTGCAGGAGCTGCGCTGTGCGGAAAACAGAACTCAGTAATGGTTTTGGCAGACAACACGAACCAAACCGCCATCAACGACGTAGTTGCTGCTAACAAGCAAAGCATCAAAAACTACTACATCTTTGGTGGAACATCGGTTGTAGGTGAAGGCGCTACTGATGCCTTGAAGGGCGTTTTTACGGGCAAGGATGCCAGCAGCGAGCAAGCTACCAGCGACGATAAGGCGAAAGCGTAGCGCTATGTAAGCGATACAACGCAAAGCGCTGTTTGCACCTTGCGGTAAATGTAAAAGCCATGGCGGCAATGATCTTTCTAAAGCAGTATGATTGTTGCGGCTATGGAGATAAGTTATAGCCATTGTTATTTAATGGAGGAGTATTTATGAAACAACAATTTAATAGTCTTGGAAAAATTGCAGGAGTTGGAATGCTTGGCTTATCGCTTGCATTATGTGGGGTTTCTGTGCCGCTTGCATCTCAGGCACAATCTGCAAAAGCAACGCTTGAACCTACAACTGCCTATGCCGATGCATTAAATTTTGCAAAACTTGCCGATGGTGAATACACTGTTAATATTACCGCGTTACAAGCACCAGGGGCAAATTCTAGTTCAATGATGAATCAGGGGCTTGTGCACGAAGCGCCTCTTAGTGTGAAGTCGGGTGTTTATACGCTGAAATGCACAATAAATGTTATGTCTATGAACGGCCTAAGCGGCGGCGTTCAGAAGGTTGCTCAGGCAGGTGGGGTAAATATCGGGTCTTATCCATCTGCGCCTTTCACACCCTTGTGGAGCACCGATAATCCTAATGGCGGAGCAGCAACCTTTACCCTCGCAGTAAATGATGCGGCAAAGCAAAATGGCCTATTAGGAATACAAGTTTTTGTTCCTGCGATGGACAAGCTTGCGCCTGGACATGGAACGCAAACTGCGTTTATCAAAATTGATACAAATTCAGTAAAGCTGGTGAAAGCAGCACAGAGCAACACCAGCACGCCGTCGAGCGGAACCACTACGTCTGGCGAATCAGCAGGAACCACAGCCGGTTCTGGTGGTGCTGGCGGGAGTGCGTCAACGAACCCTGATCAAAGCACTAATCCCGAGAAAAAAGATACTCCCAAGGAAGAAACTTCTGTTCCAAGCTTCGAACAAGCAACCAAGCGCATTGCTGGGGAAACTGCAGAAGACACCATGCAACAAATTGTGGAAACTGCCTTCCCCGATCCGGTAAAAGAAGTAGTGCTTGCAACCAGCGAGAGCTATTGGGATGCTCTTTCTGCAAACTCGCTGGCAGGAAGCTTGAATGCGCCTGTTCTGCTTACCAAGCACGGCAAACTGCCCGAGCAAACAATAGCCGAGCTTCAGCGTCTTAAAACAAGCAAAGTGGTTGTGTGCGGTGGAGAAAACGCCATTAGTAACGATGTAGTAGCCCAGCTTAAAACCTTAAACATTGAAGTAGAGCGTGTTGCAGGCCAGATGGCAAGTGACACCGCAAACGACATTGCTCAAAAGCTTGCCAAGAGCGACACGGCAGTGGTTACTACCAGCTGGGGATACGAAGACGCACTGTCTGCTGCAAGTTTTGCGTATGCAAAGAAAGCTCCTATTTTCCTTGCAAACTACAACACTGCAACGCTTGATGCTTCAAACATCCAAACTATGAAGGATAAGGGCGTTAAGAAAGTTTACATCGTAGGTGGAACGTCAGTGGTATCTTCCGAGGTAGAAGCACAGCTTAGCGCTGCTGGCATTGCTGTTGAACGTGTAGCAGGCAACACGGCCTACGACACAAGCGCCAAACTTGCCACCAAACTTATCTCGCTTGGCATGAGCGCTAATAACATGGCAATCGCTACTGGCTGGGGATACACTGATGCTCTTGCAGGAGCTGCGCTGTGCGGAAAACAGAACTCAGTAATGGTTTTGGCAGACAACACGAACCAAACCGCCATCAACGACGTAGTTGCTGCTAACAAGCAAAGCATCAAAAACTACTACATCTTTGGCGGAACATCGGTTGTAGGAGAAGGCGCTACTGATGCCTTGAAGGGCGTGTTTACGGGCAAGGATGCCAAATAGCATCAGGCGTCAAACTGCATGAGGGTGCGAAACAGCATGAGGGTGTCAAACGGCATTGCTTATGGTGTGCGCCACAAGCGGGCAAGCAACCGCTTGCATGATGCAGTCCGCCCACACAACCGCCTGCGTGGCGCATCACGAGAACGCAACCGCCTGCGTGAAGCATAGGCGCACGTCAGCATCATCATTTACGAGGCTGCGGGATTTTCCTGCAGCCTTTTTTGTATGCACTGCTTCAAACTACCAGGCTGCGGTATTGGTCTGCAGCCTCTTTCATCTTTCATTGATTGCTATAACTCGTGTTATTACATGCATGCTTGTTTGACGCTATTACAGTGCGCGAGAGTGATAGGAGGAAGGCGCTCGCTACACTTCCCGCGCATGACCAGCGCATTTTGGCGCACGCGCTCACTTATGGAGATTTTCTGATTCAGTTTATCTTAAGCAAGTTTTTAATGTTAATTTTGTAAACTCCGCATTGTTCGCAAATGTAATGTCTACCCCCTCTGCATGGCGCGCACGGGCAGGTCTTTCACTGTTTCCCCTGGCGTTGCGCAAAATGCAGGAACAATAAGGAGGAACTATGAACAAGAAACAATTCGCAGGCGCACTTCTTGCCGCCACTTTGGTATTTCCACCGTCACTTGCTTTTGCCCAGCCGCAGAACGACCCGGCCGCTGACCAGCACCGCAACGCCGAACAAGGCGCACAAAATGCTGCTGGCCACAATGCGATCAATCAGGGAGCTGTTGCGCCTGCGGCGTCGGTTGCAACCGATCTTGATAGGCTCGCCGATACACTCACGCGCAAAATGCCAGGTGAATATGTGCTTCAAACGGGAACGGCCCTTGCGCGCTTGACGCAAGCTGCTCCTCCGAACACGAAGCTCCCCTTTGACGTGCTTCAGTCTGAAAAGGCGGATGCATCTGCCGATTTCGCCACGTTGCGCGTGTTCAAAACGAATAAAAAAACCTACCTAGTTCTTACGCTCAAGGGAACAAAATCTGCAGATAAATCCCAAGCTAGCGGCAAATCGAGCAGCAATTATGCAGGCCGTTTTTCGCTCAAAAATGCTGGTTCAGCAAGCGAATACACAGAAATGCCGCCTCTTACCACGCATGACGTAGAGAACGTGTTTGGCGATAAAAAACCGTATCCAAAAGAGATTCTTATTCCGGTTGAAGAAAGCAAAACCGCTGGTAAATTGGAGGCGCAACTTTTTATGCCCGCAACGGCTAGTTTGAATGCGGTTCTTGGAAACTTTAATGTTGTTTTGGAATGGAAAGAACTGAAGCTTGACGCGCTGTACAAAAAGCCGGTAGAAGCCATAATTGAGCAGGCCAATGAGCTGGCCGAACAGGATACCACATCTGCAAGCGATAAGGCGGCTTTGAAACAAGTTGCGAACGATGCCACAACGGCATTGAAATCTGCAACAAAGCCAGAAGATCTTACCGAACAAATTACCAAGCTGAATGACGCCATTAATAAAGCTGTGTCAAAACCTGATTCGCAAGTGGACCCGCATATGCCTCAGCTGGGAAACAAAGACGAACAGCACGCACCTCAAGCTGGTTCGGAGCAAAATAACGGTAACACGAATAGCGCACAACCAGGTAATTCAAGCAGCTCGGGTAACGCGGGCGGCGCAGGCTCATCTGCTGGTTCAAGTAGCGCAGGCGGATCGGGCAGCTCGGGTGGTTACGTCGGGGGTTCCGGTGGTTATGGTGGCGGCTCAACAAGCGCCTCTGATAACGATGCTCAGAAAGAATCCCCTGTTCCAAGCTTTGATCAGGCAACCAAGCGCATTGCTGGGGAAACCGCAGAAGACACCATGGAAGCCATTGTGAAAACTGCCTTCCCCGATCCGGTAAAAGAAGTAGTACTTGCAACAAGCGAGAGCTATTGGGATGCACTGTCTGCAAACTCGCTGGCTGGAAGCTTAAATGCCCCTGTTCTGCTTACCAAGCACGGCCAACTGCCCGAGCAAACCATTGCCGAGCTTAAGCGCCTGCAAACAAGCAAAGTTGTTGTGTGCGGCGGAGAAAACGCCATCAGTAACGACGTTGTAGCCCAGCTTAAAGCCTTAAACATTGAGGTAGAGCGTGTTGCAGGCAATATGGCAAGTGACACGGCCAACGACATTGCTCAAAAACTTGCCAAAAGCGATACAGCGGTTGTAGCAACCAGCTGGGGATATGAAGACGCGCTTTCTGCTGCAAGTTTTGCTTACGCAAAGAAAGCTCCTATTTTCCTTGCAAACTACAACACCGCAACGCTTGATGCTTCAAACATCCAAACTATGAAGGATAAAGGCGTAAAGAAGGTCTACATCGTAGGAGGCGCCGCGGTAGTATCTCCCGAGGTAGAAGCACAGCTTCAAGAGGCTGGCATTGCTGTTGAGCGTGTAGCTGGTAACACGGCCTACGACACAAGCGCCAAACTTGCCACCAAACTTATCTCGCTTGGCATGAGCGCAAATAACATGGCAATTGCTACTGGTTGGGGATACACTGATGCTCTTGCAGGAGCTGCCCTTTGTGGTAAGCAAAACTCGGTTATGGTACTTGCAGACAACACAAACCAAACCGCCATCAACGACGTAGTTGCTGCTAACAAGAACAGCATCAAAAATTACTACATCTTTGGTGGAACATCGGTTGTAGGAGAAGGCGCTACTGATGCCTTGAAAGGCGTTTTTACGGGCAAGGATGCCAAATAGCATCCGAAACTAAGAAGCATGAGCGTGCGAAATAGCATTATGCATCAAGCGGCTTGAGCTGGCGAAACAGCATTACTCATGATGTGCGCAGCAAGCGCGAACGCGGCTGCCTGCGTGGTACAACGAGAGCGCATAACTGCTTGCTGGACGCATAAGCGCACGTCAACATTATCGTTTAGGAGGCTGCGGGATTTTCCTGCAGCCTTTTTTATGCAGCGTTTATGGTATGGGAACAAATATGCTCAACTCCCGATGGGGCGCGTCCTCGCGCGCCGCGTCTGATTTTGTTGCGAGCAAGAACATCTGCCACCCGCACCCGTTGCCGCATCACGCGCCACGCCGCACCGCACCATGTGCCACCCGTTCCCGCATCACGCACCGCCACGCCGCGTCGTGCCAGCACCACCCTCCGCGCCCGTTCACGCGCCGCACCGCACCACGTGCCACCCGTTCCCGCATCACGCACCGCCACGCCGCATCGTGCCAGCACCAACTCCCGCACCCGTTCCCGTTCCCGACGTTCCCCGTTCCCGCACCGTTAAACCGCTGTTCCGCCGCACAATTTTGCCGGCAACGCCCCTTGCGCGTTCTTACTTGTGCAACCGCGTCAACAGCACTATAATGAGCCCTTGCCCAATGCGTGTTTCTATGTGAAAAGAGGTTGACGAACACCGATGAAGCGGCTTCTTATAGTGGTTGACGTGCAAGTTTCGTTCATGAAAGATTTGTCGGCGCAAGGACACGCGCACGCCTTTGAAACGTACTGTGCTTCGCGCATTGTGGACTATCGCGAGGCGGGCGATCGCATTTTCTTTTTGCTGGACCGCCACGAAACGTCGTACGCGGACACGAAGAACAAGCGTCTGTTTTCGATGAAAGACCTGCAAGAATCAGGCAACGATAGTGACTTGTACGGCTGCATTGCGACGCTTAAAGAAGACTCTGACGAGGTGTTTTACAAGGAAGCGCCCGGCTCAAGCATCCTGTTTTCGCGCCTTGCAAAAGCGCAAAGCGTCGCGACTTCGATGGGCGTTCAGCCATTTCAGAGCGTCGAGCTTATTGGCTCGTCCCCCGTGCGCTCGCTGCTTTCAAACGTGATTATCGCGCAAAGTGCCCTGCCCAGCGTGCCCGTTATCATGAACATCAGCCATACTGGCATTTCGCAGGCGTCGAAGTGCTCGCTGTTTGAAGTGGGACGCAACCTGAATTTCCGCATCATCGATAAACAAGATGGAAAGTAGCGCGTTTTGAAAGTAGCGCGTTTTGAAAGTAGCGCGTTTTATTTCAAGGCGGTTAATTGTTTTCGTGAATTATGCACAAATTTCGCATTATGCGCTTGTTTCTGGAAAATTCGGTGTATCATACCCCTAAATCTTTGAAGGGGCAGTAATGGTTGTAAAAGGATACAAATTCTTTTTTAGCACCCATGTGGGCTTTTCGTTTACCGGAAAGTTTTAGTAGCGCTGCCTTTTATCCCTCATTCAACAACTGAGCATTTTGTGAAGGCGGCGGACCTCATCTCCACCCCCTGAAAGGACGTATTATGAAATCTCAATCGGCTTGGCTTACGCTTAACGAAACTGAATTGGCCTCTATGCAGGCTCTCAGCAGGGAATACATCAACTTTTTGTCGGACTATAAAATCGAGCGCGAAATTGTGCAGGCTGCCATTTCATATGCGCAGGCGGCTGGTTACGTGAATTTGGACGACTACATTCGCCTGGGGCGCCGCTTGCAGCCGGGCGACAAGGTGTATGCAACCACCAAACACAAGGCAATCATTCTTGCACATATCGGCACCGCGCCACTTCAAGAGGGTTTTTCCATTTTGGGCGCGCACATCGACTCGCCGCGCCTTGACGTGAAGCAAAATCCCCTGTTCGAAGAGCAGGGCATTGCGAAGCTTGACACGCATTATTACGGCGGCATTAAAAGCTATCAATGGGTAACGCTGCCGCTGGCGCTGCATGGCGTTGTTGCGAAAAAGGACGGCACGCTTGTGGAGGTGTGCGTTGGAGAAAAGCCGTCTGACCCGGTGTTTTGTATTAGCGACTTGCTCATTCATCTTGCAGGCGAACAGATGAAGAAACCCGCCAGTAACGTGATTGACGCCGAGGCGCTTGACATTATTGTGGGCTCGTCGCCTTTGCACATTCGCCGTGCTGACGATGGAACGTACCGGTATTGTGCGGTTTCAGGCGAAGGTGCGGTTTCGGGCGAAGGTGCGGTTTCGGGTGACGCCGCACGTCAGGATGCCGCAGCATCCGTTCCCGCAGCATCCGTTCCCAACTCCGTTCCCGCGCCTAACTCCGCATCAAACCCCGCCTCCACTGGAACCGTAAAAGCAGCGCTGTTGCAGTATCTTCTTGAAAGCTACGGCATCCAGGAAGCCGACTTTCTTTCCGCGGAACTGGAAGTGGTGCCGGCGGGCAGCGCGCGCGAAATGGGCTTCGACCGCTCGATGATTCTCGCGTACGGGCAAGACGACAGCGCCTGTGCTTTCACGTCGATAAAAGCCCAGCTTGATGCCTCAAATATTACACGCACCGCGCTGTGCGTTCTTGTTGACAAAGAAGAAATCGGATCGGTAGGCGCAAGCGGCATGGCGTCGTGCTTTTTCGAAGACACCGTTGCCGAACTTATGGAATGCATGGGTTGCGGCGGCATGTTGAACTTGAAGCGCGCACTGCGGGCGTCGCACATGCTGTCATCCGACGTGTCGGCGGGCTTCGACCCGGCGTTCCCGTCGTCGTTCGAGGCGAAAAACGCGGCATTTTTGGGCCATGGCCTGGTGTTCAACAAGTATACGGGTGCACGCGGAAAAAGCGGCAGCAACGATGCGTCAGCGGAATACATGGCGCGCATTCGCCGCATCATGGACGACGCGCAGGTGGTGTATCAAACCGCTGAACTGGGCAAAGTCAACGCGGGAGGCGGCGGCACCATCGCGTATCTTCCCGCAAAATACGGCATGGACGTTATCGATTCGGGCATTTCGGTGCTTAGCATGCACGCTCCTTGGGAAATTACCAGCAAGGTCGACGTGTATGAAGCATATAAAGGCTACAAAGCGTTCCTGGAACAGCACGCGTAAAGCAGCACGCGTAAAGCAGCACGCGTAAAACCGCATGCGTAAAGCAGTGCAGGTAAAGCGGCATTTCTAGGGCAGTATTTGTACCACAACATTTCTAGAAGCGCATTTCTAGAACGGCGTTTCTAAAACAACGAGTCAATTAAGGAGGCTTGCATGGAAAAACGAGAAAAATTCGCGTCACGTTTGGGATTCATTCTCATCAGTGCTGGTTGCGCTATCGGGCTTGGGAACGTTTGGCGATTCCCCTATATAACCGGAAAATACGGTGGCGGCGCATTTGTGCTGTTGTACCTCGTTTTTCTTGTGGCGCTTACCCTGCCCATTGTGGTTATGGAATTCGGCATCGGGCGCGCAAGCCAAAAAAGTTACGCGCGCGCGTTTGAAGCCATCGAGCCGGCGGGCACGAAGTGGCACCGCATCAAGTGGATCGGTTTCATCGGCTGCTACATTTTGATGATGTTCTACATGGTGGTGTCGGGATGGCTGCTTGACTACATCGTGAAAAGCGGCTCGGGCGCGTTCAGTGGCTTAAGCACCAGCCAGGTGGCAGACGTGTTCTCGGGCATGCTTGCTAACCCGCTGGAAATGATTTTCTGGACCGCCGTGGTGGTGATTATTGGCGCGCTTAGCACGCGTGCCGGCTTGCAAAAAGGCGTTGAGCGCGTTACAAAAGTGCTGATGGTTGCCCTGTTTGTGGTGCTCGCCCTGCTGTCTATTCGCAGCGTGACGCTGCCCGGAGCATCGGCAGGTGTGGCGTTTTACCTTGTGCCCGATTTCGCGCGTTTAACGGCAGGCGGTTTGCCAGGCCTTTTGGAAGTGGTGTACGCCGCCATGGGACAGGCGTTCTTCACGATGTCGGTTGGAATTGGCGCGCTTGCCATTTTCGGCAGCTACATCGACAAAAGTCACGCTTTACCAGGCGAAGCGCTGCGCATCGGCGCGCTTGACACCGTGGTTGCGTTCATGGCGGGCCTTATCATCTTCCCTGCGTGCGCCGCATTTGGCGTGAACCCGCAAGGTGGCCCTGGCCTGGTGTTCCAAACACTTCCTGTGGTATTCGAGTCGATGCCGTTAGGCAATGTATGGGGTTGTTTGTTCTTCATTTTCATGTCGGTAGCTGCGCTTTCAACCGTCATAGCAGTGTTCGAGTTCATCATGAGCTTCACCATGGAGCAGTGGGGCCTCACGCGCAAACAGGCCGTGCTGATTAACTCGTGCGCGCTGTTCGTGCTGGCAATTCCCTGCGCACTGGGCTTTAACGTGTGGTCGGCGTGTACGGTGCCTGGCATTGGCAACATCCAAGGCGTCGAGGACTTCATCGTGTCGAACAACTTGCTGCCCTTAGGCTCGCTTGCCATTTTGGTGTTCTGCACGCATAAACGCGGCTGGGGCTGGGCAAATTTCCTGAAGGAAGCCGACGAAGGCCAGGGTATAAAATTTCCTCGTTGTACGCGCGTTTATATTAGCTACATTATTCCGCTTTTGATAGTATTCATACTGGTAATGGGGTATATTCCTATCGTAAGCAAGTGGATTTCGTGCTTTGCGGCATAAGTCTTTGCCGTTCAATTGCAAAGTAGCTATAATAGCACTAATTACATCAAACATTGTATCGCGAGTAGCAAGGAGCGCAGGTAATGGCCATTTATTTTGAAGAACCGTCACGTACCTTTAATGAATATTTGTTGGTGCCAGGGTATACGTCAAGCCATCACATTCCCGAAAACGTGACACTTGCTACGCCATTAACGAAGTATCGTCGAGGTGAAGAACAGCCGGAAATTTCGCTGCAAATTCCGATGATTTCGGCGATTATGCAGGCGGTTTCTGACGATAACATGGCCATTGCTCTTGCACGCGAAGGCGGCATGTCGTTCATTTATGGTTCGCAAACCATTGAAGATCAGGCCGCTATGGTTGCTCGCGTGAAAGACTACAAGGCGGGATTTGTAACCAGCGACGCGAATTTGTCGCCCGAGAACACGCTTGGCGACGTGATTGCGCTGCGCGACAGCTTGGGCCATTCCACGATGCCTGTTACGGAAGACGGGCGCGCGCATGGCAAGCTTTTAGGCATTGTGACCAGCCGCGATTACCGTCTGTCGCGCATGGACACTACCGAAAAAGTGTCCAGTTTTATGACGCCGCTTGAAAAGATGATTGTGGCGCCGGCCGACACAACGCTTAAGGCAGCAAACGACATCATTTGGGAACACAAGCTTAATTCGCTTCCCATTGTTGACGCGCAGGGGCGTCTGTTGTACCTGGTATTTCGCAAAGACTACGACTCGCACAAGTCGAATCCGCAAGAGCTGCTTGACACGCACAAGCGCTACATGGTGGGCGCGGGCATCAATACGCGCGACTATGCGCAGCGCGTGCCGGCTTTGGTTGATGCGGGTGCCGACGTGTTGTGTATCGACAGTTCAGAGGGCTATTCCGACTGGCAGAAGTTTACGTTACAGTGGATTCGCGAGCATTATGGAAACACGGTAAAAGTGGGAGCCGGCAATGTTGTTGATGCCGAAGGATTCCGCTTTCTTGCTGATGCTGGTGCCGATTTCATTAAGATTGGCATCGGTGGCGGCTCCATTTGTATTACGCGCGAACAAAAGGGCATTGGCCGAGGTCAAGCTACTGCAACAATCGAAGTTGCCCGTGCGCGCGATGAATATTTTAAGGAAACAGGCGTGTACATTCCGCTGTGTTCTGACGGCGGCATTGTGTACGATCACCACATTACGCTGGCACTTGCCATGGGTGCCGATTTTGTGATGCTTGGCCGTTATTTTGCGCGTTTTGACGAAAGTCCTACCAATCGCGTGAACGTGAACGGCAGCTACATGAAAGAGTACTGGGGCGAAGGCTCGGCGCGTGCGCGCAACTGGCAGCGCTACGACTTGGGCGGCGACAAAAAAGGCATGACCTTTGAAGAGGGTGTTGACAGTTACGTTCCTTATGCGGGTTCGCTGCACGATAACGTGGCTGTTACGCTTGCGAAAGTGAAGTCGACGATGTGCAATTGTGGAGCGGTTTCTATTCCTGAGCTGCAGGAAAAGGCGAAGCTTACCGTTATTAGCTCTACGTCGATTATCGAAGGCGGTGCGCACGACGTGGTGCTGAAGGATAAATCGAATTACGGCAGCAGCTCCATTTAAGTGCACGCTTCAACGTATGAGGTGAACAGAGCATGCGTGCGTTGGCGTTAGATATTGGCGAAGTGCGTGTGGGAATTGCCGTTGGTAGTACACAAACAGGCCTGGCGTTTCCCGTGTGCGTGCTTAATACGCAGGACGTGTGCACGATGAGCGGCGCGTTTCGTCGCGTGCTTGACGATAACGAACCCGATGTGCTGGTGTGCGGCTTGCCGCTTACTTTGCATGGTGAAGAAGGTGTCCAGGTCAAACGCATACGCGCGCTTGCATTGCAGATTGCCAAGGATGCGCAGGTGCCGCTTGAGTTTTGCGATGAGCGCTATTCGTCAAGGGAAGCAAAGCGCATTTTGCGTGAACAAGGCTTCGATGAGAAGCATATGCGTGGTAAGATTGACATGGTTGCTGCCAGTTTGTTTTTGCAAACATGGCTTGCTCAGCGCGCCAATCAGTAGCGCGACGTGTCGCTGGTTGCGTGTGCGGGCGGGTTTTCGCGCGTGTCGCGGGTTGCGAGTGGCCGTTCGCGTGACGCTTGCAGCACATTTCGTTCATCACAACGACGGGGAAGGAATGGTATGCCCTTTCGCAAAAATACAACGTATTCGAAGCATTCAACCCATGCCTCGCGCAGTGCCCATGCGCGCGGCGAGCGCTTGTTTCGTAACTACGACACCACTGCTATCCAGCCGAAACAAAGCAAAGTGCCCGTTATTGTAACGTCTGTGGTGCTTATTATTCTCGTTATTGTGCTGGCTGTGTTTTGTGTGTCGGGCTTGCGATCGGTTATTTTAGGCGAAGTGGAAGTTATCGATTCCTCGCAAACGGCAACGGTGGTTGTTCCCGACGGCGCAGGCGCGCAAGCGATTGGAAAACTGCTGGTAGAAGCTCACGTTGTGAAGTCGGCCGGCGCGTTTGCTGACGCTGTTCGCAGCATGAACGCTGCTTCAAGCCTGAAGCCAGGCACCTACGTTATTGCAGGTCAAACCCCGGTCAACGACATTGTCTCCCAGCTGCAGCGCGGTCCTGTGGTCGGAAAAGTGCTCGTGCGCGAAGGCGTAACGCTTTCCCAGATTGCCGACGCGGTGCAAGAGGCCAGCAAAGGCACCATCAGTGCAAAAGACTTCCTTGACGCCGCTGGAAATATCGCGCGCCTATCAAGCAAGTTTCCGCTGATAAATGACATGAAAGTGCAAAGCATCGAGGGCCTGCTGTTTCCAAAAACCTACCCCATTACTCCTGATACAACGGCAGAACAGCTGGTTGATGCCATGGTGAAGCAATTCGTTGACGAGTTCTCAACGCTTAACTTAACGGTTCCGCGTCAGCGCGGTTTAAGCGCCTACGACGTCGTGAAAATTGCGTCCATTATCGAAAAAGAGTCGGATGAAAAGCATCGTTCAACGGTGTCGTCGGTGTTCTATAACCGCTTGTCAAAGCACATGAAATTGCAATCGGACGCAACGGTTGCCTATGTGGTGGGGCATAATCCAACGCCGCAAGATGTTAAAACGCCTAATCCGTACAATACCTATTTCATTGATGGTCTTACGCCTACGCCCATTTGCGCGCCCAGTTTAGCGTCGCTGCAAGCAGCGTGCGAGCCCGAAGAAACGCCATTTTTGTTCTTCTACTTCGCGAAAGACGCTCAAGGCGTCATGCAATATCATTTTAGCGAAACCTACGAGCAGCATCAAAAAACCTACCGCTAGAGTTCAGTTATGAATGCGCTTATTCCAGACGGCTATTTTGCAAGTGTTGCCGACATCGATTTAACGTTTGACGTTCTGAACAAGGGCTACACCAGCGTTTTGCTTGATATCGACAATACCGTGCGCTCGCGGTGCAATAATTTGGTGCCGCACAGCATTGCCGTGTGGATCGAAAAGGCCTGTTCACTTGATATAAGCGTGTGTCTGGTGTCGAACAACTGGCATCAGAACATTTTTGTAATGCAGCGCGAGCTGGGAATTCCCGTTTTTGGGAAGGCGCTTAAGCCGCTGCCTTTTGGTTTTCAGAGCGCTCGTCGTGCGTTCCAGGTTGAAAAATCTCAGATGTTGATGGTTGGCGATCAGCTTGTTACCGATATTCTTGGTGCGCATTGGTACGGAATTGCGGCGTATTTAGTTGCGCCCCTTGCGCCGTGCGATCCGCCGTATACTGCGCTTATGCGCCGTTTTGAAGCAGGCGTTGTGGCGTCGCGTTTTCCGAAGCCGGTGTGTCGCGCTGGTTGCGGCGCGCAGCATAGTGTTGCGAATGCGAATGTGTGTCAGGAGCATCGCGCATGAACGTTTCGTCTGATGGTGTGGATGACGCCGCGTGCGCGAGCCACGAAGATGACACCGCGTGTGCGAGCCACGAAGATGGTGCTGCGCGTTTTCGCCAGGAAGCACCCGCTGCGTGCGTGGCCGGCGCAGATGGTATGAGTCGCGTGGACGCGGACGGCGCAGATGCTGCGCGTAACACGGACGGAGCACGTCGCGTTCTCCCAGCATGTTTGCCAAGTACGGAATGTTTCGTTTTGGGATATCCCATGGCACACTCGCTTTCTCCTGCGCTGTTTGCTGGCGCTTTTGAGGCTGCTGGCTTGCCTTTCACGTACGCCATCCGCGAAGAACCGCATGCCGATGCCGCGTTACATATCATGCACAACAAACAGTTTCTGCTGATGAACGTGTCAACGCCCTATAAGGCGCTGGCACTTCGTGCTGCTACGACCGTGCGGCGTGAAGCGGCGGTTGCTGGTGGCGCAAATGTTCTTATTCCCGCTACGCAAAATCCCCGTTCGGCGCACTCATTAGCGCCGCAGTTGTATGCTGATAACGTTGATGGTGTGGGCTGCATTGCTTTTTTGAAGTCGCAGCACGCATGGTGCCGCAATGCGCGGGTAGTGCTGTGCGGAACAGGACCGACAGCCTTTGCTATTGCTCATATGGCCTTATGTGAAGGCGCAGCAAGCGTGTGTTTGCTTTCGCGCAACTATCAGCGCGCACACGAGCGCCTTTCGCAGTATCTGCAGCGCGTGCAAAGCTGTCAGGGTATGCAGAGTAATCTTGATATACAAAGTCATCAGTTTGCGCAGCTCATGCATGGGGAACAGCTCTCACCTGACGCCGCACCCGCGAACGACGCCGCACCCGCACCCGACCTCACGCACGCGAGTGCGAACACCGTCATTTCGTCAGAAATCACCTCGTTTGCAACCAGCGCAGCATCCGCAGCTGCGCACGAAGCTCCCGCCAACGCCGCTACCAGTACTTTGATCACGCCCGCGTCCTTCACCAGCGTTCCGAGCGCTGCAACCGACACCGCGCACGCCGCATCGTCCTTCGTTCCCAGCGCTACCAGCACAGCCGCCACACCCGAACCCCCTCGCCAGCGCTGCCTGCTCAAACGCGTGCCTCCTTCCTTTTCGCACCTCACGCAAGCGTTAAGCATCGACACCTACAACAACGCTGCTCAGCACCTCATCAGCGCCGATATTGTTATCAACGCCAGCACGCTGGGCATGAAGCCGCACGATGCATCGCCCCTTCAGGCTCGTCTTTTGCAATCGCAGCACATTGTGTTTGATGTAACGTACGCCCAGCCCACAACCGCTTTTCTGGATGCCGCGCATGCGGTGCACGCCCGCGCGTATAACGGGCTTGGCATGCTGGTGTATCAGGCGCTTGAGGGTTTTTTCGATATGTGTGCACTCCATTGTATTCCGCTTACGGTGCCCACAGATCAACTTCTCCATGCTATGCTTGAAAAAAGCGGCATTGACAAATCGTTTTCAAGAAGGTGTGAGCGCGCATGAAGTATCTTATTGCCGGCGAAAGTCACGGAAGCGCCTTAAGCGCAATTATCGAAGGAGTACCTGCGGGTTTAGGTATTTCCGACCAGCATATCAATGCCGATCTTGAGCGTCGACAGGGTGGCTACGGACGTGGAGCGCGCCAGAAAATCGAGAAAGACCAGGTGCGTATTACCGCGGGTGTACGTTTTGGCAAAACGATGGGCAGCCCTGTGTGTATGATTATCGAAAACAAGGATGCCGTTCATCATTTGGACGATATGGCAGTGTTTGGCAAACCGCCTTCAGACATAAAAAAGCATCTGGTACCTCGTCCTGGACATGCCGATTTAGCGGGCGTTTTGAAGTTTAATGCGCCCGATTGCTCGGATATTGCAGAACAAGCAAGCGCCCGCAACACAGCAGCGGTGGTTGCTGCGGCTTCGGTGGCGCGTGAATTTCTTTCTGAAATGGGCGTTGAGGTGTTTTCGTATGTGAATTCCATCGGTACGCAAGCTATGCAAGAAGAAAACTTTTTGCTGGATGCGCCCGATTATAAGCCGCTTGATATAGAGATGTCGGAATTGCGTTGCCCCTCACCAGAAGCTACCAAGCGCATGAAAGCAGAAATTGACGCCGCTCGCGAAAACAAAGATTCACTGGGCGGTACGTTTCGTATTATTGCGCGCGGTTTAGTTCCCGGATTAGGGGGAACCGGCTGTTCCGATAATCGCCTTACCGCACAACTGGGCTCGGCTATTTTCGGAATTCCTGCGCTTCGTTCCCTTGAATTTGGGCTTGGAAGTGCTTCGGCATCGTCGCCCGGGTCGCGTGTTCACGACCCAATTACGCGCAGCCATGCAACGGGTGAGTGGGAATTTACGCGTACCTCAAATAACGCGGGCGGCTTGGAAGGCGGCCTTACAACGGGTATGCCGCTTATTATGACCTGCGCAATGAAGCCCATTCCTACTTTAATGCAGCCGCTTGCAAGCATTAATCTTGAAACACTTGAAGCTGATGAGGCGTGTGTTATTCGAAGCGATGTATGTGCAGTTCCAGCGGCAGCGATTGTCGCAGAAAGCCGCGTTGCGTTTGTGCTTGCAAATGCGTATTTGAAGAAATTTGGCGGTGATTGCATGGTTGATTGCAAGGCGGCGCTTGAGCATTACCGTGCCCGTTTGCGTACGATGGCGCGTTAGCAGAATCCGTGATGGCCCTATGAAGCAACCGCGTGCTCATACTCACAGGCGTAGTGTTTCACGTGAAACATTGACCCAAGCATCAAACGCAAGCCGCAAGGTTTCACGTGAAACATTGGTACAGTCGGCGTGCGTTGCTGGTAGTGTTTCACGTGAAACATCCAAGCATTGTTGCGCAGAACAGGAACGCACGGTACAAAACGTGCACCATGAACAAAACGTACACCACCAGCAAGATGCGCAACAAGCACAACATCACACGCACGAAGCACGTCACACGCAGGAAACACATCAGCAGCAGACTGGTGCGTCACATAAGCAGCATCACGACCGCCGCGCCTCTCAGCAGCACGAAGACCAGCGCCAACATACTCATTCTACTGGCACAACAGGCACTTCCCAGCAGCACAATCATCATGCAGCTCCTCAGCAACAAACAAGCACTAACGCCAAGCCCCATCCCTGCAAAAAAACAGTTTACGATTTTAGGCGCGATCATCACAAAAAGTTCCACAAAAATCGTTTGTCCCTGCAACAAACTGTCTACTTGGTAGGGCCCCCGGGAGCTGGCAAAAGCACACTTGCGCGTAAACTGGCGTTCCTAGCGGGTCTTACCTGCATTGATTTAGACACCTACATCGAACAATTTGCCATGACAAGCATTCGTTCTATCTTTGCTCAGCAAGGCGAGCAGGTGTTTCGCGATATAGAAGCCGAGTGTCTACGCATGGTTGCAGCGTATTCGCATCCTGTAATTGTTGCCTGCGGCGGTGGCATTATTGAGCGTCCAGAAAATCGGAGCCTGCTTAAAGAACAGGGCTTTGTGGTTTTTTTGAACCGTACTCCCCTTGAATCGTTTAAGCGCATTGATAATTTCACGGCGCGCCCTTTGCTAACCAGTAAAGAACAAGCGGCGGCGCTTGGCCAGCGACGTGCTCCTTTATACCAGGAAGTTGCCGATTACACGATTACTAACGTGCATTGCACGTGCAGTGTTATGGCACACAATTTGCTTGATGAACTTAAAAGAAGGTCGATACTATGCCCGCATGCATAACGGTACAATGCCCCTATAATCGCAGCTACGAAGTACGATTGCAGCGCGGTTCTCACACCGCACTCGGTGCGTATCTGCGCTCTTTGTTGACCGATGCGCAGCATGGTTGCAATGCTGGTGCAGCAGCGCATGGAGCAAGCTTGGTACCGCCGCGCCTGTGCATCATTAGCGACACCAATGTTGCGCCCCATTATTTGGATTCGGTGGAACAGTCGCTTACGTCAAGCGGCTTTCAAACGACGCACTTTGTTATACAAGCTGGTGAACCGTCCAAAAATTTGAATACCATCCACGATATTTGCACGTATCTCGCCGAGCAAGGTTTTGATCGCCATTCCATGCTTGTGTCGCTTGGCGGAGGTGTGGTTAGCGACATCAGCGGATTTGCAGCAGCAATTTTTATGCGCGGCATTCGCGTTGTGCACGTTCCAACGTCGTTGCTTGCGATGGTCGATGCGTCTGTTGGCGGCAAAACGGGCGTAAATTTGGCGGCCGGAAAAAACTTGCTTGGTGCATTTTATCAGCCTCAGGGTGTTCTTATTGACGTTGATATGCTGCAAACACTTCCCTTTGCCGAGCTTAAAAGCGGCATGGGTGAAGCGCTTAAAATGGCTATGCTTTCAACCGCGCATGCAAGCGATTACCTGCACACACTTGCCTTGCATTTGCACAGTTTGCAAGCAGGCGTGTTTAACGATGAAACGCTTGCATGTTTGGAAAAGTTGGTGTGCGTTTGCGTACAGGAAAAAGCGCGTATCGTGGCTGATGACGAGCACGACACTACGGGAACGCGCGCATTTTTGAATTACGGACACACCTTAGGTCATGCGCTTGAGCGGGTTTGCGGCTATGGGGCAATGAGTCATGGTGTGGCAGTTGCTGAAGGCGCTCGATTTGCAGCATTTCTGGCGCAGTGGTTGGCGCAGCAGGGCCATACCGTGCACGATGACGCGCTGCACGTTACGTCGCTGCCGTGTGCTGCGTTTACGTCGCTTTCGCATTTTGTGACGGAACAAACACAGCTGCTGGATGTGTTGGATTATGCACCTTTGTTCAGGGGATATGCGCAGTCTGATAGCAATTTTTGCCACAATATTCTTGAAGCGATGCATCACGATAAAAAGGCGCACAATGGCTCGATTGTGTTCATTTTGCCCGATGAGGATGGCAATTTGCGCTTGCAAGTAGTGGAGGATGCGCTTATTGAGCAAGCCTTGCACGCGTATTGTGCCGTTTAGGAAGGTGCAGCTAAGCAGGAAGACGCGGCCGTTCAAGAAGTAGTTGCAACACAAAACGACGCATCGTAAGAAGCCGCGGCCGCGCAAGAAGTAGTTGCCGCGCAAGAAGTAGTTGTTGTATGGTGCGTACAAGACGCCGTGCAGGAAGAAGCACCACATCGGCTTCATGCGCGCATTATCGCGCGTTCGCCAAAAGGAGTATCGTATGAGCACACAGAATGTTCCCCGCTCACAGCAGCTTGTCAGCGGGCGCCATAACCCCAGTACGCAGGGTTCTTCACGCTCATCGCAAGCAAGCGGTGTGCCGTTTGCAGAACATGCCCCACGCACAACCGGCAAGAATGACGCGTTCACAGCCGGCGAACACACCACGCAAGCGCCGCCCACCACCGCGCACAAAGCTGAAGAACACTACGCACACAAGGCTGAAGAAATACCTGTTAGCGCCACTAATCAGCCCGCAAAAATGCCCAGGTCCGTTCACCGCATTGCCGTGCTGCATGGTCCCAACTTGAATGCGCTAGGACGTCGTGATGCGCACCATTATGGCACGGAAACGCTGGCGTGTTTGGAGGACTTTATCGCACGTGCGGCGCATGATGTTTACTTGCAGTGCACGTTTTTCCATAGCAACAGTGAAGCCGATTTGGTGACATTTGTGCAGGACGCGCCCAAGCTGTACGAGGCGCTTATCATCAATGCTGGAGCGTTCACGCACTATTCCTACGCGCTGCGTGACGCCTTGGAACTGGCGCGCATTCCTGCTGTTGAAGTGCACTTATCGGATATCCATGCGCGCGAGGCGTTTCGGCATCAGTCGGTTATTCAGGCGGTATGCTGCACTCAAATAAGCGGAAAAGGCAAGGAAGGCTATCGTGATGCGCTTGCGTTTGTTGCGGCACATTTGAATGGCGAAGCATAGTACATCGCGTGTGACCTGGCAACATAGTAAGATTATGAAAACTTTTATATTTGTGCTTGCATATCTTGAAACACGTGCTATGCTTTTAGGCACTTATTCGCACAGCTTTGCGAATTGCGCTTAACACAACCGCAATTGCATAAAGTTTTAGTACACACAAGGAGGAACGCAATGCTTACATCTGCACAAACAGCACATAGCGTGTGCGTATCTTCCGACGGTGCTTGCTCGCAACAAGAAGGCAGTGCGATTTCTTTTTCTTCCACTCAACAACTTCATAGCATTTCTGGCCGCCGCGCTGAGCGACGTAGTGCTCGACGTATTTAGCGTCCAGCTGACTTGGGCTTTTGCTCACGGTAAGTTCGGGCGCGCCTACGAGGCATGCTCTTAGCGTTGTGCGTTTTCTTGGTGAAACCATCAGCAGCAAATGTAGCAACGCGTAAAGTTTTGCCTGTTCATGTGCGCATATCGCGCGCATCTTCGCTCCATTGCACTATTGCTGCACCACACAAGCTGCATTGCACCACACAAGCAGCACTGCACCACAAACCGCATTGCACCACGCAAGCTGCACTTCATCATCAAGAAAGGATGTTACTATGACTACTTCAACAAACACCTCAACCAACGCCTGCGCAAGCGCTTCATCAGCTGTTATCGCCAATTCCGCAAAAGCCGACCCTTCCAAAGAAACGGTCGTGTTGGCGTATTCCGGCGGCCTTGACACGTCCATCTGCATTAAATGGCTCCAAGAAGTGAAAAATCTTAACGTGGTGGCCGTTGTGGGCGAACTTGGCCAAGAACACGCAGGTCTTGAGGCCATAAAGCAGCGCGCACTGAAAACGGGAGCTATAAACTGTCACATTGTTGACATGCGCGAAAAATTCGTTCAGAAGGCACTTACCAGCGCGCTTGCCGCCAACGCCTTATACGAGAACCAATACCCACTGCTATCTGCGCTTTCTCGTCCAATTATTTCTGAAGCTTTGGTAGAAATTGCACATCAATACAAGGCGGCGTACGTGGCGCACGGCTGCACCGGCAAAGGCAACGATCAGGTGCGTTTTGAATCGTGCATCGCCATGCTCGACCCGACGCTAAAGGTTATCGCCCCAGTTAGAGAGTGGGCTTTCAAAACGCGTCCCGAAGAAATGGAGTGGGCACAGGCGCACGGCGTGGAAGTTCCTACCACCCAAGCAAGCCCGTATTCGATTGACGATAACTTGTGGGGCCGGGCTATTGAGTGCGGCATTTTGGAGGATCCGTACAACGAGCCGCCTGAGGACATCTACACGATGACCGTTTCCCCAGAACAGGCGCCCGATAAGCCCACCTATGTTGAAATTGAGTTCAAGCAAGGCGTTCCGTGTGCGCTTGACAACAAGCCAATGAGCTACCTTGACATCATTTACGCGCTGAACGAAATTGCGGGAAGCAACGGCTATGGCCGCCTTGACATGGTGGAAAACAGGCTGGTGGGCGTGAAAAGTAGAGAGTGTTACGAACAGCCTGCCGCGCTTGCGCTTATCGAGGCGCACAAGGCGCTTGAGGCTTTGTGTCTTGAACGCGAAGTGCTGCACGCGAAGCTTCCGCTTGAGCATTCGTGGGCAACGGCCGTGTATTATGGGCAGTGGTTCTCGCCGCTTAAGGGCGCACTTGATGCGTTTATGGCGCATACGCAGCAATGCTTGAGCGGTGTTGTAAAATTGAAGTTCTACAAGGGCACGTGCACAGTTGTGGGCAGAAAAAGCGACTTTTCGCTGTACAGCTACGCGTTGGCAACTTACGACAAGTCGGATAGTTTCAACCACAACGCCGCGCAGGGCTTCATCGACCTTACTATTTTGTCGAACAAAATTTGGGCGCAGAACAGAATTGCGCACAACCAAAGCATTTTGTAGCAGGTGGTGAACGACGCGCGCGGTGCTTGGAACGCGTCGCGCGCACGGCACACTGAGGTATCGAAAGGGATTTTATGGCACTGTGGTCAGGACGTTTTACCGCGTCAGCAAACGAATTTACCCAACGCTTTGGAGCATCGCTTCCCGTTGATAAGCGCATGTACAAGCAAGACATTGAAGGCTCGAAAGCGCATGCCACCATGCTTGCTCACCAGGGCATTATCAGCCAGGATGACGCAGACAAAATATGCGCTGGCCTTGACGACATCGAGCGCGAAATTACCAAAGGCACGTTCCCTTTCGACATTAACGACGAAGACATCCACATGTCTATCGAAAAGCAACTTATTGCGCGCATTGGCGAAGCGGGGGCGCGCCTGCATACCGGGCGCTCCCGCAATGACCAGGTAATTTGCGACACGCGCTTGTACCTCAAAAGCCGCATAAGCAACGTGATGCGCGCGAATTACCAGTTCAGCTGCGCTCTCCAGAAGCTTGCGCACGAAAAGCAGCATGTTATTCTCCCTGGTTACACGCACATGCAACACGCGCAGCCCGTTTACCTGGCGCACCATTTGCTTGCCTACGTTTGGATGCTGTCGCGCGACTTCAAGCGCCTGCGCAATGCCTACGAAGCGGCCGATTGCAACCCTTTGGGAGCGGCCGCGCTTGCGGGAACAACGTATCCGCTTGATCGCCAGCTCACCACCGATTTGCTGGGCTTTTCGGCAATGTGCGAAAACTCGCTTGACGCCGTTTCCGACCGCGACTTCGTGCTGGACACGCTTTACGCCTGCTCAGTAAGCGCTATGCACCTTTCCCGCTTAGCCGAAGAGCTTATTATGTGGTCGACCCAAGAATTTGGCTTCATCGAGCTGTCAGACACGTTCTCAACGGGCTCGTCGATTATGCCACAAAAGAAAAACCCCGACTTTGCCGAGCTCGTGCGCGGAAAAACGGGGCGCACGGTGGGGAATTTGGTGTCGTTGCTTGTTACGATGAAGGCGCTGCCGCTGGCGTACAACAAAGATTTGCAAGAGGATAAGCAGGGCGTATTTGATTCGCTTGACACCATTTATGACTGCCTGACCTGCATGGCTGGCATGATAAGCTCGATGACGATACACGAAGATGCCATGGAAAAGCAGGCGCACACGGGGCATCTGGCTGCCACGGATGTTGCCGACTACCTGGTGAAAAAGGGAATGGCGTTTCGCGACGCGCATCGCATTGTAGGGCATTTGGTGCTGTTATGCGAGCAGCGCGGGTGTGCGCTTACCGATTTGTCGCTTGCCGATTTTAAGGCACAAAGTTCACTGTTCGAGGAAAATGTAATGCATGAGCTGGACATTCCGTCTATTGTTCGCGCGCGTAATTCGCGCGGTGGAACGGGTGATAAGGCGCTTGCGTATCAGTTTACGGCCGTGAAAGACATGCTGCATCAGCAGGAGGAATGGTTAAGCAACCTTACGCGTTCAAGCTTGTAGTTGGCGTTGCGCGCGTCTGAACAGGAACGATACTCGCATTCGCCGATGCGCCGCTCGGTCACGTTCCCTATCACGCTCACCTGAACAGGCACGATACGCGCATCCGCCGTCGCGGCACTCAGTCACGTTCCCTGCGCCGCGCCGCAAGCCTCGCGTCCCGTTTTGCGCATCCGATGCGCCGCTCCGTCACGTTCCCCATCACGCCGTTGAATTCCCGTTTTGCGCGCCTGCGTCTGTGATACCTGCGTCCATGGTATAATAGCGAGGTATTTCAAGGCAGCATTCATGAACACGTTGCATGCGTCGCGCGGAGTGATGTGCACCATATGCGCAGATAGCATGCTTAAACGAGGAAGGCGGTTTGCGTGAGCTCTCGCGCGCGTATACATATTCCGCATCAAAAAAAGCGGCGCCATGTGGCGTTGACACTGTTTATCATGCTGCTGTTTTTAGCCGCTATCTGCGCCGTTGCGCTTGGTATTTGCATGTGGTGGCTGCGCGGATTGCCCGATTACACCAACGTCAACGAGTTCAACGACTCGCAACCTTCCGTCATGTACGCAAACGACAACAAAACTGTTCTTGCGCGTTTCAGGCTTGAAAATCGCATTCCCGTTACCATGAACAACATTTCCCCTATTGCGCTTAAGTCGATTGTCGCCGTCGAAGACGAGCGTTTTTACTCGCACGGCGGCGTCGATTTGTGGGGCATTGCGCGCGCTGCGTTCAACAACATAACGGGCGGTTCGCGTGAGGGCGCGTCCACCATCACACAGCAGCTGGTTCGCAACACTGTTCTCGCAGATGAAATGAACGATATTTCTCTCAAGCGCAAAATTCGTGAAGCGGCGCTTGCGCTTAAAATTGAAGATAATTTCTCGAAAAACGACATTTTAACGATGTATATGAACGCTATCAATTTTGGAGCCGGCGCGTACGGCATTGAGGCCGCATCACAGCGCTATTTTTCCAAGCACGCGCGCGAGCTAACGCTTACTGAGGCTGCGCTGCTTGCTGGCATTCCGCAGTCGCCCACCTACAACAATCCGCTGAAGTACCCGCAAAACGCTATCAACAGGCGAAACTTGGTGTTGCAGCGCATGGTTGTTAATGGATATATCTCACAAGGCGATTATAACCGCGCCGTGTCCGCGCCGCTTGGTCTTAAGCCTATGGAATTTAGTGATGGTATTGTAGCGTATCCGTATTTTTCGTCATTTGTTATTTCGCAGCTGAAAAATAATTACAAAATTCCTGAAACGCAGCTAAAAAAGGGAGCCTTGCGTATTATAACCACGCTCGATCCGTTTTTGCAGCAAACGGCAATCGATTCTGCCGCTAAAAAGCGCGAAACGCTGGGCGAAAATCACGACGTTGCCATGACGGTCATCGAGCCGCAAACGGGCTTCATAAAAGCGCTGGTCGGAGGCGCAAACTACGAAGTCAGTCAGGTGAACTTGGCAACGGGTGCTGGAGCTGGCGGTAGGCCGTGCGGTTCAGCATTCAAGGTGTTTCCCCTGGTTACAGCCCTAGAAAAGGGAATTAGCCCCAACACAACCGTCGACTGTAATTCGCCTGCAACCATCGACGGCTACACGCTTTCAAATGATGGCAATAAAAGTTACGGAACACGGAGCCTTGCATCGGCTTTGGCAATATCGTCAAACACGGGTTTTGTGCGGCTTATTGCCTCTATTGGCATCAACGATGTGGTAGAAACCGCGCAACGCATGGGCGTAAAATCGCAGCTTGATGCTAAGAAAGCGGGCGCGGCACTAACACTTGGAACCGAAAATGTTACCACGCTTGAAATGACGGAAGCGTACGCAACAATTGCCTCTGAAGGAGTGCATCGCGAGTCAACGCCTATCGAGTACATCAGCAACGTACGAGGTCAGGTGCTTTTTGATAACCGCAACCCCATTCCGCGCAGTAAACGTGTTCTTACGAAAGAGGTTGCGTATGCCGCTGAACAGGCACTTGAGCTTGTTGTTTCACGTGGAACAGGTACGGGCGCACGCCTTGCATCAGGGCAGGTAGTTGCTGGCAAAACAGGAACGTCGCAAAATTATAATGATGTCACGTTCTATGGTATAACGCCACAATATGCTGTTGGCATTTGGGCAGGTAGTAGAGGTAAGCCAACGCCGCTCAAAACAGGAACTCATGTAACAGATGTGTTTGCCGACTTTATGAAAGTAGCACTAAGCGGTATGCCACTTCAGCAATTTGTGCCACAAGAAAGCCCTGAGTATGAGTATTATTCCGACCCTAAGCATCAAATTCATGGTGTGTATACGTCGTCGCGCTCGAGCAGTTACAGTGACGATGACGACAGGCCAAAACGATCGACGCGCAGTAGCGAGGAAAGTTCGAAATCGGAAAGCACGAAATCAACCAGCAAAACCAAGCATGACCAGGATAAAACGAAGTCAGAATCCACGCGTAACAAGCAGGAAGCTTCAAGCAGATCAGGTTCGCAAAATGCGAATGGTTCAAACGATGCTTCGACGCGCAAACAGCCTGCAGAACGCGTTTCTTCTAGTGGAGCTGGCGCTTCGCAGAAAGATAACAAAACAAGTAACGATGCTGCGTAGCGTTTTTATGCGCTTGCGAAGTAGTGTACAATGATATTCTGTGCTTTATTTATAGCGATATAAGGAGATTGGTATGACAAAAAAGTTTCGCAATACAGTAGCAGGCGCGTCATTATGCCTCGTTTTGGCTGGTACGCTTGCAGGTTGTGCGGCGGCACCTTCTCCTCACTTAACGGAAGCGCAAAAAGAAAACCGCGCGTATATGTCGCAGATTAATGGCTTTATTGAGAATTTGTCGTCGTGCCTCGATTCGTTTAATAGCGCCGTGTCGCGCTACGATACTGTTGGCATGAAGGCTCAAATTTCCAAGATTTCTGACGAAATTGAAAAGCTGTCGAAAAAAGACGCGCCGAAAGTGCTTGCGCCTATGAAAGAAAAATATCTTTCTGCGCTGGGAAAGCTTAAAACGGCACTCAATTCATATGTTGACTTATATTCCGCAGCTCAGCAGGGCACAAACTTGACGTTTACGTCAAAGGCTTATGCCACGAAATTGGCGGAAATTCAAAAGCAGTATGACGAAGGGCTTGCTGCGTTGAAGGAAGCCGACGCCATCGCGCTTGATTTGAAATAATACCTTACAGATGAATATACGTACTGAGTGTGCGGCGGCGCATGCTAGTGTGTGGCGCGTCAGCGTGTGCTAGCGTGTGTTGGTGTGTGGCGGGCTTGCTGAATTGAGCGGTAGCACGCATGCTTTCTGCTTTGGCTTGTGCGTGACGTATGTTGGTTTGCCGTGGTGTGTGTAAAGATGTGCTACGGGGTGTGTTTCACGTGAAACAATACGCTGATACGCCTGGTGAACTGTGCTTTTCGCATGCTACGTGTTACATGCTGCGTGCCGCGGCGATGCTTTGCACCGTTCACCTGGTTGCTTCAAATATCACGTATCATCTAAATGGGAATTACAAATTGGAATTACCTAACGTGCGGCGCTAATACCTGCACCAATGCTCGCAGCCGCACTAATTCCGGCGGCAATTTCTGCCCCCGCAGCCACTTCAGCACCAGCACCACCTGTGTTTTGAGGTGCGCCTCCAGTGCCTGCTCCGCCTGAGTCTGTTCCGCCATTTGCAGAGCCCGCACCAGGCGTTCCGCCAGCTCCTGCGTTATCCGCGCCGCCACCAGCACCGCCGCCCGCATCCGTTCCCGCGCCCGCAGTACCCGCACCAGCGCCAGTCGCGCTCGCACCACCCGCTGCACCACCATCAAGCGCGTCCTGCGCCACGCCTTTCGCGATGTACAGCAGCACCACATTTCCGTGCCACGCCTGCTTAAAGACGGTATTCGCTGGCTGCTCAGCAGGCACAAATTGCTTCACCACCCAATACGATCCCAGTTCACGCATCGCATCCTCAAGCGATTTCCCAACCACATGAGGTGCCGTACGCGGATCAAGCCCGCCCGGATGCGCTGTATCGGCTTCCGGCAACAGCGATGTGCCACCAGCTGGAATTTCTTCTTGCAACTCGTCCTCGTCGCGTCCTGTATCAGGCGCAATGTCGGGCTCAAGATAAAACGGCGCTTCGGTTTCCGGAAAATCAACAGGCTTTTGCCCCGCAAGCGCAAGCGACATAAAGCGTTTCCACAAGGGCAGCGCACCAATATGGCGCGGCAGCGGCGTGAAGTCGGTATTGCCAACCCACACCGAGCACACTAACGTGGGCGAATACCCCACAAACCAGTTGTCGCGGAAGTTTTGGCTGGTACCCGATTTTCCTGCAACTACCTGCCCATTTGACGGGCGCGCTCCATACGCAGTTCCGCCCGGCGTCTCAAACACGCCGCGTAACACCTGCGTGGCTGCTCCCGCAACGCTCTCTTCAAGCGCGCGTTTTGCTTCGCCATTTTCCTCAAAAATCACCATGCCGTTTTTGTCGATAATTTTTGTAACGACCACTGGGTCGCGCTGCCAACCACCTGCGGCAAGCGTGCTGTACGCGCCCGCCATTTCAAGGGGCGTCACGTTTTCCGTTCCCAGTGTAATAATGGGAAATGCCGGCAGCTTCGCATGAATTCCCATGTCATGAGCGGTTTCTATCAGCGCTTCCGCCCCCACTTGCTGGGCCAAGCGATAAAATCCAGTGTTCGACGAAATAGCAGTTGCGAACGTAATCGAGCGCATGCCGTAGCCTTTGTAGCTGAAGTTGTGAATCAGCCCGCCTTGTGTGTTAATTGCCGGGTCGCTGCAATCGATGCGCGTGTTCGGGTTAATGCCCTGTTTTATGGCGGTTACCAGGGTAAACATCTTGAACGTTGAACCGGTGGGACGCCCGCCTTGCACTGCGGCGTTCCATTGCTGCTCCTCGAAATTGCGCCCGCCGATAAGCGCCTTCACCTGCGCGTTTGTAGGTTCGATTGCCACCAGCGCACCGTTGCGGTTGGCGTTTGCGCCCGCAAAATACTGTTCGTAGGCATCTTCTGCTTTCTGCTGAAGAACGGGGTCAAGCGTCGTGTAAATTTTCAGCCCGCCTTCAAACAAACTCGCACGTGAAACGTGGTATTTTTCGCCATGATTCAAAATTAAGTCGCGCACGTAACTTGCAAAATACGGGTGCGCATAAATTCCTTGAAAGGGAGATGCCTCCGCTGGATGCAGCTCAAGTGGCATAGCAACCGCCGCATCATATTCATCTTGCGTAATGTGGCCTGCGCTTTTCATACGCGCCAACACCGTATTGCGCCGTTTCAGCGCCGCTTTCGGATGCACTTTCGGGTTCAAGCGCGTGGGCGATTGCGGAATACCAGCCAGCAGCGCAGCCTGTGGTAAGCTCAGTTCAGAGGCCTGTTTTTGGAAGTACAGCTCGGCTGCTTTCTGGATGCCGTAAATGCCGTCGCCGTAGTTCACCGTGTTGAAGTACAGTTCCAAAATTTCTTGCTTGCTGTACTTTTTCTCCAGTTGAAGTGCCAGTGCCGCCTCGCGCGCCTTGCGTTTCAGCGAAATTTCCTGCGCTTCATGAGTCAGCAGCGTGTTGCGCACTAATTGCTGCGTGATGGTGGACGCACCCTCGCGCCTTTTGCCGGTAAGCTGCATGGTTATCGCGCGCAGTATTCCCAGGTAATCGATGCCATTATGATCGTAGAAACGTCTGTCTTCGGTATCGAGCGTTGCTTGAATTGCCAGCGGCGCCACCTTATCGAGAGTTACCGTTTCACGCTTTTCCAGCTGAAATTCTGCCAGTTTTGTGTTTTCATCAGCGGCGTACATTACCGATTTTGTTGCAAAATCGAAGGCTTTCGTGTTTTCAAGCGACGGCAAATTGGTATTCCACGCGTCGCACAAGCCGCCTATTATCAACGCCACCGCGCACGTAAGCAAAAACAGGCCGCTCGCAAAAAAAGCCAACAAAAGCCCTTTCAGCGGCACGCGTGCACGTTTGTGTCGTCGGTTAGCCATACGATCCTCTCTTGTGGAACACGTAACAATGCTCAAACGAAGTGTCAAGAAACCTTATTCCACGTTATTATATACGAGTTACAAGGAAACGTCTTGTGCGACGCGCGGGGAACGGCTTGCACGCGGGAAACGGCTCGCACGCGGGGAACGCCTTGCGTGGCGTGCGGGGAACGGCCTGCGCTTGTTTGTGCTCGTGACGCGGGAGTGGGTATGTATTCTTGCGGACGCAGGCGCGAAGGCGGATGTGGGAAACGGCTCGAACGCGGGCGCGTTCGCGCTGTTTAGCGCTTTAATTGCTCGTGAGATTGCGCACCTTGTACGTGGGGGAAGGGCACTATGAGTATTGACGAGAATTCTGCAAATGCGATGCGTACGGAATTGAAGAATACGCCGCTTGCAGAACCAGCTACACAAAATGCGCCGCTTGTTGTTTCACGTGAAACAAACGCTGCGAACAGGCAAAATAACACTGTTGCGTCTAGCGCGCAAGAACGCGTAACGCCGTGTGCACGCATTGAGCTGCTTGCTCCTGCAGGCAACATGGAGTGCGTACGTGCAGCCGTTTGCGCAGGTGCTGATGCTATTTATTTGGGCTTAGGCGAGTTCAATGCGCGCCGCAACGCCGATAATTTCACGATGGACTCGTTGCGTGAAGCGGCTGAATATGCCCATTTACGTGGTGTTTCGCTCTATATCACGCTCAATATCGAAATTCTTCCCAGTGAAATTGACCGCGCGCTGCAATTTGCACGCGACGCGTTTGCGGCCGGTTGCGATGCATTTATCGTGCAAGACCTGGGATTATGCGCCACACTGCGCGCTCAACTTCCCGACGCTCCTATCCACATTTCAACGCAAATGAACATCCACAACAAAGCGGGCGTGCAGGCATGTGCTCGTCTTGGCGCCACGCGCGTGACGCTCGCGCGCGAACTGTCGTTTGCCGAGATAGGCGAGCTGTCAAGCGAAGCCGCGCGGCTGGGCATGGAGGTAGAAACCTTTGCCCACGGAGCTTTATGCGTGTGCTATTCGGGTCAGTGTTTGATGTCGTCGCTTATCGGCGGTAGGTCTGCGAACAGGGGTTTATGTGCGCAGGCGTGCCGTTTGCCGTATGAACTTACGGCGAAAGAAGCGCCCGCGACTGCGTTGCACGCGGCAGCTTCCGATCAAGCTGCACAGGTGGCGCAGGCGGCGCACGTGGCAACCGCGCCACAAGAACCGCATGTCGCCCAAGTACCGCACGCCGCGCAGCCCGCTTCGCACGTTTCCCACACTTCTCACGCTGCACAAAGCGCGCAATCACCCACGGGCGATCACTTGCTTTCTCCGCGTGATTTATGTACAGCCGAGGTATTGCCCCAGCTTATCGCTGCAGGAACTGCTTCGCTTAAAATTGAAGGACGCATGAAGTCGGCATCGTACGTGTTCACGGTTGTGTCGGTGTACCGCCGCATTCTTGATCGCATTTACGCAGGTGACAACCCTCATCCGACGCCCGACGAGCAAACCGCTTTGTCGCAGGCGTTCTCGCGCGGATTCACCACAGCATATTTGAACGCTCAGCGCGGTAACTCAATTATGAGCTACGGGCGCCCTAATAATCGCGGTGTGTTTATCGGACGAACGGAATGTGCAGCTCAGGCGCCGTCGGGACGCAGCCAAGATCTGCATGCGCAGAACTCCCGTCAGAACTCTCGTCAGCAGTCGCGCCGCCAACAGTTGCGCCAACAGAACGCTCACCAGCAGAAATACCCGCAACAGGCCGCGTCGCCTATCGCGTCGTCCGCACCACCGCGCGTGTACGTATCAAGCAGTGTGCAGCTGTTTGCAGGCGACGTTCTTGAAATTTACACGAACAAAGGTAACGTGGTGTATCAGCTTCAGCAAAGCGACATCGATGCATACTCTGACCAGGGGTTTGGTTGCTCTCTGGCGCATGCTGACCTTCCAAAAAGTGCCACAAAAGGCAACCGCGTTTTCCGCGTGCGTGCGGCACGCAACGAGTTTGCAGAACAGCCCTTTGAGCCGCGCATTCCCGTTCATCTTGACGCCGTTTTTGAGCTTGGCAAGCCTGCGTACATTGCGTTTCGCATCCCGCGCACGTGGCACGGTTACACGCGCATGAACTGCACCGATGAGCTTTCTGGCGAAGCGTGGGGCGAAGCGGTTGCGCCCGCGCGCACCAAGGAGCTTACCGAAAGCGACGTGTTTGCGCACATCAACCGCCTTGGTCAAACGCCTTTTTGCATTGTGTCGCATTCCGTTCAGCTGTCCGAGGGCGCTGGCGGCAGTTTTTCGGATATTCATCGTTTGCGCTCTCAGGCGCTTTCTGCGCTTGAAACACAAATTTATGCCGCCCAACAGGCATTTTCTTGCTCGCAAGCACGTGTAGACGCGGCACCTGATGGCGAACGTGTCGCATGCGTGGAAGCTCAAAGGCGCGTTTCCCCCGTTCAAAACCCAATTGTTGTAGCATGGGCAACGAATCCACGCTGCGCACGAGCCGCCAAACGAGCCGGCGCCAGCACGCTGTACCTGCCCATCGTTGGCTACAAGCGCGATCAGGCAAGCTTGCAAGGCGTTCGCCAACCACAGCCTGAGCAGGGCGGATACCCCAAACAGAAAGTGATGTGCCTTCCCACAATCAACCACGACCCCCTGAAAGGCACGCGCGAATCACGCATTCCTTTCGACGTGTGGCAGTATGTTGTTCCTGTAAACCCGTGTTTTGCGACAGCTTTTCGGCGGCTTTCCGTGCTCTTGAGCTGGGCGCCGACGTCGAAATTGGCCCGCACGTTCCTATTACCAACACCGCATCGGTGCGTCTTTTAGAAAGCATGGGCGTAAAACGTGTGTGGCTCTCTCCCGAGCTTACACTGGGCCAAATTGCGTTTATTGCCGAACGCACCTCAATTCACCTGGGATTATGCGTAAGCGGCGCGCAAGAAATGATGATCACCGAGCACTGTTTGCTGATGAGCGAGGGCCCGTGCAACGAGCAGTGTCCGCAGTGTGAACGTCGCTTGCGCGCGCATGCGTTGCACGACCGAAAGGGCTACGATTTCCCCGTGATTACCGACATGTTTGGGCGAAGTCACCTGTTCAACGGCGTGGCGCTTGATGCTGTGCCGTCGATTCCCGATTTGTTGGACATTGGCGTCGATGCGTTTATGGTTGACACGACGCTCATGTCGCCCGAGGAAAGCGCCCGCGCCGTTGCGCGTGTTCAAAAAGCAATCGATTGCGCTGGTAAATCGCATATTTCTCTTGAAAAGCTTGTTGGAACTACCACGGGGCATTTGTTCCGCGGCGTGCAATAGCTCTCGTCATAGTTCCCGTCATAACTCCCGCATATTCGCGAATGCATAGCGTTACTTACACTAGTTCTGCATGCCTCTTGCACGCGCGCATCACACACCGCATCTTGTAGCACGGCATCTTTTAGCGGCACGCGCGTTCCTACCCCAGCACGCCCCGCGCGCGTTCCCGCTCCCCATCCCCGCTTCCGTTCTTGCCTATTTCCGCACCGCAGCGCTCTGGTTCTTTCGCGATTGTGCATTTTATATTACTATGAACACTACCGAAACAAAGCCCACCAACACAAAGGGAACGCGATTATGATAGACGCTCAAGAACAACTACGAATTATTGCATCTGGTGCCGATAAAGTGGTACCGCAGTCGGCCTTACTCGAGAAACTCAAGCGCGGTACGTCGCTGAACATCAAGCTGGGCGTCGACCCAACTGCCCCCGACATTCACCTTGGGCACGCTGTTCCGCTGCGCAAGTTGCGCCAGTTCCAAGACCTTGGGCACCACGTCACGCTTATCATCGGCAACGGAACGGCACTCATCGGCGATCCATCGGGGCGCAATTCTACACGCCCGCAGCTTACCGAACAGCAGGTGGCGCACAACGCGCAAACCTATGTTGACCAGGCATTTAAGGTGCTCGATCCCAACAAAACCTCACTCGTTTATAACGCCGAGTGGCTGCTTTCACTTACCATGACCGATTTATTGCAGCTCACCAGCAAGTTTACTGTCGCCCGCATCCTCGAGCGCGACGATTTCCACAATCGTTACACGCAAAATCAGCCCATTGGCGTGCACGAATTCCTGTACCCCATTATGCAGGCTTACGACTCGGTGCAAATTAAGGCTGATGTTGAAATTGGTGGCTCTGACCAGCTGTTTAACCTGCTTGCCGGCCGCGAACTTATGGAGAAAATGGGTATGGAGCCCCAGGTGTGCCTTACGCTTCCGCTGCTTGAAGGCACCGATGGCGTGCAGAAAATGTCGAAAAGCTACGGCAACTACATTGGTCTTACCGATGAGCCCGCCGACATGTTCGGTAAAGTGATGTCTATCCCCGATCAGCTTATGGAGAAGTATTTCCGCCTTGCCTCCACAGAAAGCGTCGATGCAATTGACGAGCTTGTTCATGGGCTTGAACAGGGAGAATTGCATCCCAACAAGGTAAAACGCCGCCTCGCGCGCAATATCGTGGAAGCCTATCACGGTGCCGCAGCGGCGCAGGAAGCTGAAGCCGCGTTCGACCTTATCTTCAAGCAGCACGCTATTCCCGACGATATCCCCACGTTTGAAGGCACGCTTGAAACCAACGACGAGGGCCTGGTATACCTGCCAAAACTGCTGGTAGAAGCCTCGTTGTGCGAAAGCGCTGGGGCAGCTCGCAGGCTTATCGATGGCGGCGGCGTGAAAATCAACCAGGAAGCGCTTGGCGCACACATATATAATGTAGAGCCGTCGCGCTTGCAGGGCGCTGTCATTCAAGCGGGCAAGCGAAAGTTCGTCCGCATTCCGTAAGCGTAGGTCACAGCGTTTATACTCGGGGTATTTGAAACGAACGTGCACGGGAACGGGTGCGAGTGGCGGAGAAATTCGCAGCTTTTGCACCCTTGGTTCTTCATCGGTTCTTCACTGCGCGCAACCACCTTACCCCACTTTATCTTGGCATTTCATTCCCGCCTCGCAGCACCACTTCGCGCACGCGTATCCCGCGCCCCGCACCTCTTCAGAAATTTTCAAAATTTCCGAAGAAAGGTACTTGACTTACCCAGTAAAGTTCCCTA
>CAMPNZ010000007.1 GCA_946892075.1 uncultured Coriobacteriales bacterium | reverse complement strand
CTCTCGGTTCTTGTTGAAAATCGCTCGGGCGTGCTCTCGCGCGTAACAGGCCTTATTTCAAGGCGCGGTTTTAATATCGAATCGCTTTCGGTAGGGCACACGGAAGATCCAACGAAATCGCGCATCACGCTTCTTGTTGAGGCTGATAGCGTTGCCTACGAGCAGATTACCAAGCAACTTAATAAACTAACAAGCGTACATAAAATTACCGACTTAACGCATACGTCGTCGATTGAGCGCGAATTAGTGCTGGTACGCGTGATGGCTGATGCGGCGGTGCGCAGCGAAATTATGCAAATCGTGCAAATTTTCCGCGCAAATATTGTCGATGTTGGCAGAAACACAATTACTATCGAAGCTACAGGAGATGCGTCAAAGCTGAAAGGTATGGAAGATTTGCTGCGTCCCTACGGGCTAAAAGAGGTCATCCGAACAGGCACTATTTCTTTGGCACGCTCCGCCAAAGACGCTTAGCGAGCGGCACTGAGCCACCAACGCTGAGCAACGCCGCTGAGCCAAAGACGTTCAGTCTAAAACGCTTGGCAAGGAGCACAACAGTGGTCAATGCGCGAGGTAGCGCGCGCGGTTATGGAATACGGGCGCTTTTTTCGCGATTGATATATAACATGATCTGGTGAGAAAGGATTATCATGGCAGTAACAATCTATTACGAGAAAGACTGCAACCCACAACTAATCAAGCAGAAAAAAGTTGCTATTATTGGCTATGGATCGCAGGGCCATGCCCATGCTTTGAATTTGCATGATTCAGGTGTTGACGTGCGCGTTGGTTTATACGAAGGTTCAAAATCGGCCGATGTTGCGCGCAAAGCAGGTCTGAAGGTTCTCTCGGTTGATGACGCTTGCAAAGAAGCAGATTTCATCATGGTGCTTATTCCCGATGAATTGCAACCTGACGTGTACGAAAAGCACATCGCTCCTTATTTGCAAGCGGGCGATACGCTTGCCTTTGCTCACGGTTTCAATATCCACTACGGCTATATTAAAGCTCCTGAAGGTGTTAACGTTATCATGATTGCGCCTAAAGGTCCAGGTCATATTGTACGTCGTCAATTTGTTGAAGGCTCTGGCGTTCCCGATTTGGCATGCGTTGAGCAAGACGCCACGGGCGATGCGTTTGATTTAGCGCTTTCGTATGCGTGCGCTTTGGGAGCGGGTCGTGCAGGTATTATTAAAGCTACCTTCGCGCAAGAAACCGAGGAAGATCTGTTTGGTGAACAGGCAGTATTGTGCGGCGGCTTGGTCGAGCTCATTAAGGCAGGTTTTGAGACGCTTACGGAAGCGGGCTATCCGCCTGAGCTTGCGTATTTCGAGTGCTACCACGAAATGAAGATGATTGTCGATTTGATGTATGAAAGCGGCATTCACTTCATGAATTCGTCAATTTCAAACACGGCAGAATTTGGCGAATATTACGCAGGCCCCAAAGTTATTAACGAGCAGTCGCGCGCTGCCATGAAGGAAATTTTGCGCCGCATCCAAAACGGCGAATTTGCTGCCGATTTTGTTGCCGATTGCAAAAATGGCCACAAACAGCTGCTTGAACAGCGCGAATCCATCAACACACACCTTATTGAAACAACGGGCGCTAACATTCGTTCTATGTTTACGTGGCTCAAAAAATAAGGCGCGCCGTAGCACATTTTGGCACTTTGAGTGTGTACATAAGGTTGCAATTATTTGACATCTTTGTGTTGAGATGGGGAATATCCCTCATCACAAGCCGAAGAGTTTTATACTTTCCAACTATTGTACGAAGCTTTGAGTGAAGTTTGCTCATACGAGCGTTATAACAACACGAAGTAAGGACATCGCGGTTGCGGTGTCCTTCTGTTGTGTAAAGAGGCTGTTTTTCCTGGTTTTGCATCGGGAACGCGTTTCGGTTTTGCATCGGGAACGCGTTTCGGTTCTGCATCGGGAACGGGTGTAGGTTCTGCATCGGGAACGCGTTCGAGCCTTGTGCGCAACATCCTCAGCTCTGTTCCGCATGCGCATTGTGTACGTCGCAACGTCGCACACGTTGCACACGTCGCGTGCGCCGCACAGCTGCAGGTATAGCGTTGTTTGCGCGTTTAAGCGAGGGGGTTCACGTATAAGCGAAATTCGGTCGAGTGAATGGGGAAGTTGTACGTATCATGGAAGTTTTTACACATGCAGCATTTCAGATGCTTATTTTAACGCTTTTAGCGGTTGCAGGTGTTCTAGCACGTAAACTTGATTTTATGAACGGGGAGTTTGACACCATGCTTTCGCGCTTGGTGATGAATTTCTCGCTTCCTGCGCTTATGGTATCAAGCGTATTAAACAATACCGGCTTGCCAGGCATTGGCACCATTATGGAAATTCTTATCTTTTCGATTATTGCTTACCTTATTATGATGGTTGTTGCATTTTTGCTGCCACGCATCTATCCAAAGCTGTCGCCCGCATCGCGTGGCGCGCACGCGTTCATTGTTGGGTTTGGCAATACGTCGTTTGTCGGTTTGCCCATTTTAAGTGCCATTTTTGGCCCGACGGCTGTATTTTATGGCGTTATCAATAACATTCCGTTCAATTTGTTTGCGTTTACGTGCGGCGTTTCTATGATAAAAGGCGCTGGCACGAAAACGAAAGTGCCGCTGAAGCGCCGTATTCGCAAAGTGGCACGTGACCTTGCGAACCCGTGCATGCTTTCGTGTTTTCTGGCGCTTATTCTTGCGGCATTCGGTATTACCGATAAGGGCGGCCTGGTTGGTTCAACCTTTGCCTATATCGGACAACTTACCGTACCAGCGTCCATGCTAATTATTGGATCTACGCTTGCAACGATGAAGCCAAAAGACATGCTTAACCAGGTGCTTCCCTATATTTCGTCGCTCGTGCGTTTGCTGGGAGTGCCCGTATTGTTGTGGCTTATTTTGCGCTGGTTTATTGCAGATCCGCTGATATTGGGCGTTATTGTGGTAGGTGCTGGAATGCCCGTTGCAAGCATGGGCATTATGTTTGCACTGATGCACGATGGCGATATTCGTTCAGTTTCACAAGGAACGTTTATCACCACCGTGTTAGCACTGGTAACCATTCCTGTATTAGCGTTGCTCGTGAAATAAAACGGTTTTCGCGAACATCCGCACCCTGCGTGCGGCGTTTTACGCCTTCGTTTTATGCGTTTTATCTGCTAATTTGAGCAAAGACTGCGCACGCATCAAGAGAGAAGTTTGCCGCTTCTCTCTTTTTTGTTTCATTTTACAGATAGCAAACCTTTTTACCGCATAGTGTTATAAAATACTATCTTGTAACACAGCAGGACGAGCACTTGTTGTTGCTTGTTTTGTTGCTTATTTTGGCCAAGAAGTGAGGGAGGAAGTATGAGCGGCACGTATTCTGTGCTTACGCGAAAGCGCGCAATTATTCTTCTCGTAGCATTTGTGCTGGCAATTTGTGCAGCTATCATCAATGTAGTTGTAGGATCGTCCGGCTTAACTGCTCAAGAATTTTTCGACGCAGTATTCAATCCCGCTGCAGTTAATCAGCGCATTTACGCCATTGTGTGGACGATGCGCTTGCCCATTGCAGCGATGGGTTTGATTATCGGAGCCTCCCTTGCGTGCGCAGGCGCTGTTATGCAAACTATCTTGAACAACCCCCTGGCAAGCCCGTATACCTTGGGTGTTTCCGCTGGTGCAAGCGTTGGAGCCTCGCTGGTGATGGTGTGCGGATTATCAAGCCTTACCATTTTAGGAAGCTTTGCACTTCCTGCTGCAGCGTTTGTGTTCGCACTGCTTGCGTGTTTCGGCATTTACATCATTAGCTTGCGTGGCCAGTTCTCATCTGCATTTATGATTCTTGCTGGTATCGGTATGGTGTTCTTCTTTCAAGCTATTCAATCTGCTTTGCAATATTTTGCATCCGACGAAGCGCTCAGCGGAATCGTGTTTTGGACCTTCGGCAGTTTAAGCAAAGCAAACTGGATAAATATTTCTATCATGATCTGCGTGTTTCTTGTTGTATTTATCGTCTTTTTGGCGTCAAGCTGGAAACTTACCGCCATGCGCCTTGGTGACGATAAAGCGCGCAGCATGGGTGTTGATGTGTCGCGTTTGCGCAAAGTTACCTTTATTCTGATTTCGCTTTTAACTGCTACGGCGGTTTCGTTTGTGGGAAGCATCGGATTTGTTGGCATTGTTGCGCCGCACATTGCACGCATGATTATTGGCGAAGACCAGCGCTTTTTCTTACCCATGTCGGCATGCTTAGGCGCGCTTTTGCTTTCAGTTGCTTCCACAGTTAGCAAAATTATTTTGCCAGGCGTTATTTTCCCCATCGGCATTGTGACATCGCTTATTGGTGTTCCATTTTTCTTCTTCTTACTGCTGAAAGCAGGGAAGGGAGGCATTCATGCTTAAAGTTGAACACCTGCATTTTTCATACGGCAAGCATTGCGTTCTTGAAGACATCAGCATGCTTGCAAAGCCTGGCGAAATTACGGTTGTACTTGGTGCGAACGGTTCGGGAAAATCAACGTTTATGCGCGCTGTTGCGCGCATCAATCCCTTTCAGGGCCACGTTTTTTACGGCGACACCGATATGTGCGCCCTGCCGCGCGAGCGCTTCTTTCAAATGCTTGGCTACCTTGATCAAAATACGAACTGCGCTGCCCGTTTTACCGTCTTTGAGCTGGTATTACTGGGGCGTCTGTTCAATCTTGGCCTTAAAGTAACGCCCGAAGACGAAAAGAAAGTAAGCGAAACGCTTGAATTTTTGAAGTTGTCGCACCTGGCAAACCGCTATGTTTCGGAATTGTCGGGAGGGCAGCGTCAAATGGCCTTTGTTGCGCAGGCGCTTGTGAAAGATCCGCAGGTTTTGCTGATGGACGAGCCCACCAGTGCGCTCGACTTGCAATGGCAGTTTCGCCTGCTCACGCAACTTCGCGATATTACGCGCACCCTTTCGTGCACAACTATTATTACGCTTCATCATGTAGCACTCGCTGCAGAATACGCCGATAACATGGTAATTTTCAAGGACGGACGCGTGTATGCGCACGGTGCGCCCAAGGAAGTATTTACCCAGCGCATGCTTCGTGATGTATATGGTGTTGAATGCGAGCCCTTTGTTGACTCGCGCGGTGTTTCGCATTTGGTAGCGCTTGGACCTGCTACTATGCAAGACGAACACCCCAACACCACGTGAGACGCGCGCATTCCTATCGAAGGAACAAGATAAGTGAGATTTCAAGGAGGACGTAATGTACAACATTTCAACAAAGCTGCGTTCTGTAAGTAAAGCAGCGTGTGCAGCCTTATGCGCATTGGTATTGTGCGTTGGCTTGAGCGTTTCGTTAAGCGGCTGCTCAAAGCCTGCTGCGCAGCAAAATGATAAAGCTGCAAGTCAACAGGCAGCTCCGTCAAAAATTACCATTACTGATGTTGACGGCAAAACTTACACGTTCAATAAGCCAGTTGACAAAGCTATCATTCAGTTCTCGGGTTCTGGTGGAGCGTTTATGACCATGTCGGCGCTGTTTGGCAAAGACGTGTACAAGCACATCGCTGGCATGGACCCAGGTTTGAAAAGCTATCGTGCTGATATGTGGAAAGCATACACGAAAAGCATTCCTGAACTGGATAAAGTTCCTGTAATTGGCAGCATCGGTAAAGACTTCAACGTCGAAAAAGTGCTTTCAAGCAACGCTGAAGTTATTATCATTCCGCTTGATCAGAAAAAAGCTGCTGCTGATACCGTGCAGCCTAAGCTTGAAGCGGCTGGTATGAAGGTCATTTACATCGATTTTCATGATCAAACGATGAAAAACCATATCGCGTCCATTGACATCATGGGTAAGATTTTTGGCAAAGAAGATCGCGCGAAGGAAATTATTGCCTTCTACAAGCAGCATCGCGAAAATGTTGAAAAGAAAGTTGCTGAAGCGCTGAAAACCAAGCAACGTCCTAACATGTACATTGAGGTTGCAAATAATGGTCCAGAAAAATATGGTAACACCTATTCGAACAGCTATATGTGGGGCGGCATTGCTCATGAAGCAGGCGCGAACAGCATTGGTGAAGGCGCCGTTCCTAACTACGGCATTATGGATCCCGAGTTCTTGCTAAAGAAGAACCCCGAAAAGATTGTGTTTACGGGATCGTATTGGCCCAAAGCTCCTGCGTCAATTCGCATGGGATTTGAAGCAAACCCCGATCAAACAAAGAAACTGGTGGACGCATTCTTCACCGAACGCCCAGGTTGGAGTGCGTTAAATGCGTGGAAGAACAAGGAAATTTACGTTATTCACCATGCGCTAAGCCGCGATTTATACGACTGCTCAAGCTATGAATTCTTTGCTAAAGTGTGCTTCCCTGAACAGTTCAAAGACGTTGATCCGAATGCAACGCTGAAAGAGTTCTATCAGAAGTTCTTGCCCTTTGAGTTCTCGGGCTTGTGGTACTACACGTATCAGAAGTAACGCACCGATGCAGCGCGCCCGCTTAAGTGCTCCAACAACGCGAGCGCGCATGCACCCGCTTGGAGTTGTGCATTTTTAGTCTAGTACCGTGCGCCTTACTTGCATAAAAAGGCGCACTGTGATAAAAGTTAAGTTCTGGAAATGCATGTTTGCGCTTCATGGTTCAAGGCTGTTTGCATTGTTTGTGAACACGGCGAACGCGGCAATTGTGGTGCGCATCGCATTTCAAAAAGTACAACTTTCATCGCATGAGAAAGTGGGCTTTGTCCCGCTTTCTTTTTGTATAGAGCGCAGTGTGCTTTATAAGCGTTGGTTGAAAGTGCCTTGTTAGTAAGGAGCAGCAGTGCTAAGTGCGCGTGAACAAGAACTGTTTGATTTTCTGCGTAAATACGCCAATCAACACGATGTTGAGTTGGTGTGCGTTGAGCTTATCGGTTCGCAGAAATCGCCAACTATCAGGGTATATATCGATGCGGAAAACGGTGTAAGTTTCGATTGCTTAGCTGCCGCTCAAAGTTGGATTGGTGCCTTGCTTGAAAAGCTCGACCCGTTCCCGGGAGCGTATGTGCTTGAAGTGTCATCTCCTGGCATTGACAGGCCTTTATGCATTCCCCAGCAGTTTGTGCGCGCGTGCGGAGAGACGATACGCGTGAAAACTCACGAAAGTGTTAACGGCTCGATGAATTTTACTGGGAAACTTGCCTCTGCTGATGATGATGGCATACAGCTTGATGTAAGCGGCGAGTGCATAAGCATTCCGTACACGAACGTTAAGCGCGCTCACGTTAAAGGAGCCGTACAGTTTTCGTAGCGGCGTGTTCGTCCTGATGTGAGCGGTGTGTTCGCAGCGAAAACAGGCGCAGGTTTTGGCAAGTAACAACGTGCGTGTTGCACGCAAAAGTGATAGTGAAGAGAAAGGGTAGTCTTTTGGCAACTTCAGAATTGATTGAAGCGCTTCAGGCTTTAGCTCATGAAAAGAAGATAGACGAGTTTTATCTTATCGAGCGCTTGGAAGAATCGCTTGCAAACAGCTATCAGCGTATTTTGAATCTTGATTGGGATGCGCGTGTAACAATTGACCGCTCATCAGGTAAAATTTACGTTTACGAACTGGTTCCTGTGGGAGATCCTGATCCTGAAACAGGTGAATACAGCGAATTTACCGAACGCGACGTAACGCCTGATGACGTAAGCCGTCTTGCTGCCATGTCGGCGAAAAGCGTGATTGCTTCAATTGTGCGCGATGCGGGCAGACAGTCTATCTACCAGGAATTTTCACAGCGTGTAGGCGATCTTGTAACAGGTACTGTGCTGCAAGGCACACCCGATTTCACAATCATCAAAATTCGCGATGGCATTGAAGCTGAGCTTCCGCATTTTGATACCGAAAAGTATCCCACCGAGCGCAACGAACGCCCCTTCGGTGAGCGCTATCGTCACAACCAGCGTTTGAAAGTGCTTATCATCGAAGTGCGCGATCCGCTGAGTGCTTCACCGCGTCAGCGCGGCGACCTGGCACGTCCTACGATTGTGGTAAGCCGTACCCACCCCGATTTAATTCGTCGCTTGTTTGAAATTGAAGTGCCAGAAATTTATGAGGGCCTGGTTGAAATTAAGTCGATTGCGCGCGAACCGGGCATTCGCTCGAAAGTTGCGGTTAGTTCGCGTGAGGGTAATCTTGACCCTGTTGGCGCATGTGTTGGCCCGAAAGGCAGCCGTGTTCGCATGGTTGTTGAAGAGCTGCACAACGAGCGCGTGGACGTTATTCAATGGAGTGAAGACCCGGCTGTATACGTAGCAAATGCGCTTTCACCCGCGCGTATCTCGCACGTAACGGTTGATACCGAGCGTCAATATGCAACGGTGCTTGTTCCCGACGATCAGCTTTCGCTTGCCATCGGCAAAGAGGGGCAAAATGCACGTTTAGCTGCGCGTTTGACAGGCTGGCACATCGATATTAAGTCGGCGTCGTATGCACCGACCCCTGAAATTCAACCCGATGAATTGCTGATTGACGTTCCTTCTGATGAGGCGGGCGATTTTTGCGCTTACATTGGCGAAGATGGTTTCCCGTGCAGAAACCATGCGCGTCCGAACTCGCGTTATTGCGGCATTCATGCGCATATGGAAGATCAGCAAGCAGATCAGGCAGCTAAGCACGCATTCGATCACGATACGGATAGCGCTGCAGGTGAAAGCAGTAGTGCGCAGTAGACGCATTGCAAGTAATAAAACGATGGGCAGTTTTTTTGAGCTGCCTTTCATTCATACGATTACAAGCTTAAAGACAGTTCTGGAAAGGGGGAAGCGCAATGAACCAACACGAACAGCACGATTATCAGGAAAAACAGGCACAGCAGCAACAGCACGAACGGCAGCCTGAACACGCGTGCCAGCAGCACCCGCGCCATCAGCATCCGCAGCAAGCGGCTCCAAAGCGCCTGCGCAGCTGCATTGCGTGTGGCACCAGCGCCAGCAAACGCGACCTTGTGCGCATTGTGCGAACTCCCGAGGGAAGCTTGCAGCTTGATACATCGGGCAAAAAGCCTGGTCGAGGGGCTTATGTGTGTTCGCTTGCCTGCTTTGAACAGGCGCTACGCAGTTCAAAATTACAGCGAGCGCTTAAAACGAACATCTCACAAAACGAACTAGAATCGCTTACCGTGCAGGTACAGAGCGTTTTCATTGACAAGCGTTAAGCTAAGGAGTGGTTTATGGCACAAATGCGCGTTCATGAGTTGGCGAAAGAGTTTAATCTCTCAAGCAAAGAAATGCTTGATGCTATCATAAAAATGAAGATTCCGGCTAAAAGCCACGCTTCTATGCTTGAGGACGATCAAGTAGCACAAATACGTGCGGCAATGAGCTCCGCGTCAACGTCTGGTTCAAAATCTCACGCGGGCGCAAAAGGCGTTGCCAAAAGCCCGGAAGAGCAAGAGCGTGAACGCGAGGAGCAACTCCGTCGCGAGGCGGTTGAAAAAGAACGTGCTATGCGCGCTGCTGAACAGGCAAAACGTGAAAACGCTCAGGAGAAAGAGCTTACTTCAGCGCCTCATTCAACTGCAGAACACCGTGCTGCACCGCCAGCGGCGCCCAGTGTTTCTCCTTTCAAGGATCTTAATGAAAAAATTGAGTCTGCACGTTTGCGTGTTCGTGAAGAAAAAGCACGTCGCGAGCAAGAAGAGCGTACCCGTCGCATGGCGGCAGCGGTCGCAAAACGACAACGCGTGGAAGAGCAACTGCGTTCTCGTGGCAAGAAAACCGACAAATCGCCTGCTAATGTGGCATTTGACGACAGTGCCAATAGTGCTTCTGAGGCGAAACTTATACCTGATGCGCCGCAAAGTACACAACAAGCGTCGAAGTTTGATGCGCTGCTTTCGCAAATTGAGTCGGAACAGAAGCGTATTGCGCGCGGACCTGCAAGTTCGACGCAGCACAAAAAGCAAAACAGGCACCAAAAAGACGAAAACGCGCACGCACAAAAGCACAATGCGCACAAGAATAAGCCTTCGCATGGGCATCAGGTTGTTCCCGAGCTTGAACAGGCAAGTGAGGAAGACCGTTATGCGCGCATGGCTGTTCAAGTGGAAAAATTGCAGCGTGACAAGGTGCTTGCCGAGGCGCGCGCGGCTGTTTTGGCTGCTAATACGCATGAAGGCGAAGGCCGCCGCAAGAAGCGCAAAGAGAAGCGCGAAGCTGAAGCGCGCGAGCGTTTGGAGATGGAAGCGCGCGAAAAGGGTCTCGATCCAAGCTTGGTGCTGGACGATTCCGTGTGCGAAATTCCGCAAGGCGCAAGCGTTCAGAAGTTTGCTGAGCTGCTGAATGTTCCTCCTAATGAAGTGATTAAGCGCCTGTTTATGTTGGGTCAAGCGCTGACGCTTACGCAATCGATGAGCGATGATTTGATGGAGCTTGTTGCCGATGACATGGACCGCAAGGTGCGCGTCGTGTCGCCGGAAGAGGAATTCGCGGTTGTGTATCACGACAGCGAAGAAGATTTGCTCCCGCGCCCACCGGTTGTTACGGTTATGGGCCATGTTGATCATGGTAAAACGTCGCTGCTTGACGCTATTCGCCACACGGGCGTTGCTGAAGGTGAAGCTGGCGGCATTACGCAGCACATTGGCGCGTCCGTGGTGAAAGTGGGCGATCGTCAAATTGCGTTTATCGATACGCCTGGTCATGAAGCATTTACTGCCATGCGTGCGCGCGGTGCGCAGGTAACTGACATTATCGTGCTTGTTGTTGCTGCAGATGACGGCGTTATGCCGCAAACCATCGAAGCGATAAACCACGCGCGTGCGGCTCATGTTCCCATTGTGGTTGCTGTGAACAAAATTGATAAGCCTGGTGCAAACCCCGACCGCGTTCGTCAAGAGCTGGTGAATTATGACGTTGTGCCTGAAGAATGGGGCGGCCAGAACATGTTTGTGGAAGTGTCTGCCAAAAAACGCCTGCACATTGACGATTTGCTGGAAACCATTTTGCTGCAAGCTGACGTGCTTGAGCTGAAGGCGAACCCCAACGCGCCTGCGTCGGGGTTTGTGATTGAAGCGAACCTCGATAAGGGCCGCGGACCTGTGGCAACGGTGCTTGTTCAGCGCGGAACGTTGCATCCAGGCGATGCGGTGGTTGCGGGCACGTCGTATGGACGCGTTCGTGCGCTGCTTGACCCGCACAGTGAGCAAGTTTCTGCCGCGCGACCTGCCGATCCGGTAGAAATTTTGGGCTTGAATTCGGTTCCGGTTGCGGGCGATGAGTTCCGGGTATTTGAAGACGAACGCGACGCACGCAAATTAGCAGAAGAGCGCCAGTTGCGCGCTCGTTTGGCTGCGCAAGACGCAAAAGCGCATATGTCGCTTGACGATTTGTTTGGCCGCATTGAAGAAGGCAAGATTGCCGATTTGAACCTTATCGTAAAAGCCGACGTCCAGGGCTCAATTGAGGCGCTGCGCGATGCGTTCGAAAAAATGGATCAGTCTGAAGTTCGCATCAACATCGTGCACTCTGCTGTTGGCGGCATTACCGAAACCGATGTTACGCTGGCTGCGGCTTCGGATGCAATCATCATCGGTTTTAACGTTCGTCCTACGGGTAAATCAAAGCAGCTTGCTGAAAAGGAAAAGGTTGACATTCGCTTGTATCGCGTTATCTACCAGGCGCTTGAGGAAATCAACGCCGCACGCATCGGCATGCTTTCGCCGGATATTGTTGAGGAAGACACCGGCATTGCAGAAGTGCGCGACCTGTTCAAGGTTCCAAAAGTAGGCACTATTGCTGGTTGTTATATGGTTGAAGGCGAAATGAACCGCGACGACAAAGTGCGCATCGTGCGCGCAGGCACGATTATCTTTGAAGGAACGCTTGCAAGTATGCGCCGCTTCAAAGACGACGTGAAGTCGGTACGTGCTGGTTATGAATGTGGTTTGGGTATTAACGGCTTCCAAGACTTAAAGGTGGGCGATACCATCGAAGGCTTTGTGGAGAAAGAAGTTGAGCGCACGGAATAAGCGAATGCGCTGTGCGCAGAAGAACGGATACGAGCGCTGTGAGCGCTGTGAGTGCTATGAGTGCCGAGGAGTTGAGAGCATATGAAACAAAAAGCAAGCAGTAAACGCGTTAATGAACAGGCACGTCAAGTTATTGCTGAAACATTATTGTTCGAAATTTCCGACCCGCGCTTGCGTTTGGTGACGGTTACCGATTGCGAAGTGAGCTTCGACCGTTCGGTATGTAACGTGTACGTTTCCGCAGATAGCGCTAGCTATGATACCGTCCTTGACATCTTGAAACGAGCAACGCCAAAGTTTCGTAGCTCCATCGGGAAAAAGCTGTCGTGGCGCGTTGTTCCTGAACTGCGTTTTATGCTTGATACCAGCGTTGATCAGGCACAAGCTATCACGCAGGCGCTTATGCGAGAGCGCAAGCGCCGCGAACAGTTGAACAATCTTCAAGAAGATGGGGGAGCGTATGACGAATAGCACACCACGCTCCACCTTGATAGAAGCCGCACGCACGACGCACGCTTCTGAACTGCGCGCCGCAGCAGCACCACTATCAGCTTCCGCCGCGCACGACGCACCCGAGCCAAAATCAGCACCGGATTCTTCTCGAAAAAACCACATGATGAACAGCACTTTTGGCTTATCGCTTGATGGTGTCACCCCCCAGAGTAACACCACGCTTGCCCAGATTGTGCAACAGCTTTGTGCTTGTGACAATTTCGTAATAACAGGTCACGTTAATCCTGATGGCGACTGCCTTGGCGCGCAACTAGCGCTTATGCATGCGCTTCGTAGCATGGGCAAAAAAGCTACTTGCATTCGCGTAAGTAGCGCACCGCTCGATAGTGCGTTTCAGTTTCTTCCAGGTATTAACTCGATTATTCCCGCTGAAGAATTTCATGGTGAGTGTGGCTGTTTTGTTGCTGTCGATGTTCCTACGCTTGATAGAATTGGCGCCGGTGCGCAGATATTGCAAGCAGCTCCGGTAAGCATCACCATCGATCATCACGCGTGTGATACTACCATGACGCACTATGTGTACGTGAACCCACGCGCTGCTGCAGCGTCGCTTTTGGTGTGGCGCGTGTGCCTGATGCTTGAACAAAAAGGTGCTGTGCTTTCTTCCGACGCAGCGCAGTGTGCGTTTACAGGCCTTGCAACCGACACGGGATCGTTCCAATATGGCAACACCGACCTTGACGCCTTTGAGTGCGCGTGCTCGCTGCTTCACTATGGTGCGAATGTTCCTCTTACGTCGTCTTTTATGTTTCAGCGCCGTACGCTTGCGTCGTACAAGTTGCAAGCTCGTGCTATTTCGCGTGCGCGTTTTTATTGCGAAAACACCTGCGTTATCAGCTCGCTTTCGCTTGACGATTTCACGCAGCTCAATGCAACGCTGTCCGATTCAGAGGATCTTGTAAATGCACTCCGCTCGATTGAAGGTGTAGAAGTTGCCGTTATGCTGCGCGAAACGCCTGATGGCATTCGTTGCAGCGCCCGTTCAAAGCTGTGTGCAAACGTGCGCGTACTGGCTCAGAACTTTGGCGGTGGCGGTCATATTGGCGCCGCTGGCTTCACGATTCACGACGCTTCGCTTGACGAGGCGTGTAACCGCGTAGCAGCGTTGTTGCCAACGCTGTACTCGACGCTTCCTGAAGATATTCAGCGGGCGCGTGGCTAGCGCAGACCCAGTTCAGAAGCTGTTTTCAGAAGTTATCACGATGCACAAGATAGGTACAAGGTGTAACGACGTATGAAACGGGGAGCGACAACTCTATCGTGCCTGATAGGCGTACAAAAGCCTAGTGGATGCAGCTCGCATGATGTGGTAAGCGCGGTGCGTCGCGTTAGTGGCGAGCGACGTGTTGGTCATACGGGAACGCTGGATCCGTTTGCACGTGGCGTGCTGCCGTTAATGCTTGGGCCTGCGTGCCGTCTGGATGCGTTTATGGTGGGCCACTCAAAAGTCTACGATGTGAGCATTGCCTTTGGTTATGCCACGTCAACTGCCGATATTCAAGGCGAAATTATCGAGAGCGCTCCGTGCAGTGAACAGTTGCTGCAGCACTCATTTGCAAGGGAGCTGCTGCAATCGTTTGTGGGCACGCAACAGCAACAACCTCCTGCGTACAGCGCCATTAGTGTTGGCGGCACGCGCGCATACGTCCTTGCGCGCAAGGGCGTGGACGTGTGCATTCCCAAGCGAACGATTGAAGTGTATAGCGCGCAGTTTCTTGCGTGTGAACAGCGCATATTCCCTGGATTTTCGCATGCTGTTACCACGTGGAGCGTTCGTTTTCATGTGTCGAAAGGCACCTACATTCGCTCGCTTGCGCAAGATGTTGGGAAACGTGCAGGATGCTGCGCGTTTGCTGCTGAACTTACGCGTGTGCGTGTTGGCACGATTGGTCTTGATCAGTGTGTTGCCCTTGAACAGCTGAGCAGCATAAGCGCTGATGAACCAATTCCTGGAATGCTTGATCCTGTGCAGGCCTTGCAATTTCCGGTGATTGAACTGTCATCGCAGCAGCTTACACGCGTGTTGTGCGGAAACGAACTTTCGCTTCGCGCGTGTTCTGTAAGCGATTGCAACGTGTGTGAAACGCCTGCGCTCGAAACTGAGAACGCATCTGCCGGTGCGCCTGAAATTGCGAACGCGTCTGCTGGTGCACCTGAACCTGTTTTAGTATCTGCTGGAATGTCCGCACCGCAGCCCTCAGCCATGCCCGTTTCGCGCTATTATTCGCTTGTTGCGTACACCAATGGCGCGCGCGTGTTGCAAGCAATCTATAAAGCCGCAGATGACAGCCCTTACCTGCGAGCTCAATGCGTGTTTGCTCAGGGCGTGTGCTGCCCATAGAGTAAGCAGTTCAGCACTTACATTTAGCGTGTATGGTTCTTATGCGTGCATGAGAACGATGCAGGGAAGCTTTTGCGCGGCGTGCGCGTCTTGCGCATCCTGTGCGTTTTGTGGAAGGTTTGGTATGTCTAACGATACGAATACGGTAGCTCTTAGTTTTTCTGCACCTGACGTGGCGTCTTGCAGGGACGCTGTTGTTGTGTGTGGCGTTTTTGACGGCCTTCACACAGGCCATCGCCAGTTGATTACGCAAGCGTGCGACCAGGCAAAACAGCACGGAAAGCGCTGCATTATCCTCACGTTTGACATCGATCCCGATGAATTGATGCGTCCTGCGCGCACCGCAAAGCTTATGTCGAACGAAGCGCGCTTGTATGCCCTTGAACACAGCGGTGCTGACGCGCTTGCTGTTATGCACTTTTCTCGCGCCTGTGCGGCGCTTTCTGCGCGCGCGTTTCTGGAGCATGTTTTCGCTGATAGCAAGCCATATGCAATTCATGTGGGAGCAAATTTTCGCTTTGGAGCACACGCGAGCGGCGACACGGCATTTTTGCGCAGTTGGTGTGAAGAGCGCGGAATTCAGGTATGTGTTCACGCCTTATTTGAAGGGGAAGGCGGTGTTGTTTCTGCTAGTAGAATTCGCGCAGCGTTGCAAGCAGGCGATATTCAGTTAGCAGAAACGCTCCTTGGACACTCTTACGAACTTGGTGCGCGCGTTCAACATGGTCGTGCAAAAGGCCGCACCTTTGGTATTCAAACGGCAAATTTACACATCCCACCTGCGATGATGCTTCTTCCCGAAGGCGTGTATGCAGCTCGTTGCACAGTTGATAATTCCTGTCAGGCGCCTTTTTATAGCGCGTGTTCGTGTAAGAAAACGTGGTATAAGGCAGCCGTTTCGCTGGGTGTGTCGCCAACATTTAACAGCGATAACAGCGATCCGTCGTCGTGCCAGGCCGCGCTTGCAAATTGTGAAGTGCACATTCTTGATTTTTCGGATGACATTTATGACGCTTACGTGCGTGTTCACTGCGTCAGGTATCTGCGTGCGTTGCAGCGTTTTTCTTCTACGGATGCGCTTATTGCGTGTATCACAAACGATATAGCGCAGGTCAAACGCTTGGCATAGCTCTTAAGAAGCGCCAGCACATTCCTGCACGAGCACGTTCCCACGTTCGAACACGTTCCCGCACCCATTTCCGCACCCGCACGCCTCACGCTCCCATTCCCGCACACGCTCCCATTCCAGCACCCGTTCCCGTGCTCGTCACGTTCCCGTTCTCGCGCTCAGTCACGTTCCCGTTCCCGCACGCACACGTTCCCGCACCCCGCCAACTGATATTTTTGCAAATATCATAGATTGAGAGCGCCATGCAGGCAAAAATCTAATATCATACAGAAGTAACGATTTTTTTACCGTTGCGTGTGCGCGTGGGCGGTAAAAAATCACTTGTATAGAACAGTCAAGGAGGAGTTACATGACTACTACGGTAGCATGGCTTGCACCCATTTGTGCTCTTATCGGCATTTTGGTTGCAGCCTACCTTGGATCGTGGGTTCTGAAACAAAATCCAGGTCCAGACAAAATGAATCACATTTCTATCAAAATTCAAAAAGGAGCCAAAGCGTTTTTGATGAGTGAGTACAAAATGCTTGCCATCTTTGTGGTAGTCGTTGCTATCGTAATGGCTTTCGCGCTTTCCATCTGGACGGCAATTGCTTTTGTTACAGGCGGTGTACTGTCAGCAGCTGCCGGATATGTGGGAATGCATGTTGCGACCCGCGCGAATACACGTACAACGTTTGCGGCTGAAACTTCTGTTGCTCGCGCACTCAACATCAGTTTCAAGTCGGGCTTAACGATGGGCTTATGCGTAGCTTCATTTGCGTTGATGGGCTTGTCGCTGTGGCTGATTTTTTTGGTGTTTGGCCACATTGATGCCATTAAAGTTATGCATGAACACGTTGGCATGGTTGAAGGTTTTGCAACTGGCGCATCGGGCGTTGCTTTGTTTGCCCGTGTTGGTGGCGGAATTTACACCAAGGCAGCCGACGTTGGAGCCGACCTTGTTGGTAAAGTTGAAGCGGGAATTCCTGAAGACGACCCGCGCAACCCTGCTACTATTGCCGATAACGTAGGCGATAATGTTGGTGACGTTGCGGGAATGGGCGCCGACTTGTTTGAGTCGTATACTGGTTCTATTATTGCACCAACAATTTTGGCCGTTACCTTTGGTTCGCTTGGCTATTTTGCGGGCATCGATTTGGTGTGGGCTGTTGTGGTGCCACTTGTTATTGCAGCGTGCGGCATTATTACGTCCATCATCGGGCTGTTTGTTGTGCGTACGAAAGAAGGAAGCTCGCTTCATGCGGCGCTTAATCGTGGTACGTATTTAGCAGCAGTTCTTGAGATTATTGCCATCTTCATTATCTTCTATTGCTGGAACACACAATCGCAGGTTGGCCAGCCTCTTTGGTTATTTGGCTCGGTTATCTGTGGTTTGGTTGCCGGTATTCTTATTGGTAAAACAACAGAATATTTCTGCTCTGATGAATATAAGCCTGTTCACAAAATTGCAGAGTCGTCTGAAACAGGCGCAGCTACCAACATCATTCAAGGTTTATCAACCGGTATGCTTTCGACGATTATCCCAATTGTCCTGGTAGCGTTTGCTATTATCGGTGCGTATGCCTTTGGTAATATGGCATTTGCGGGCGTTGACACGTCGCAAGGCGGCATTGCGGTTGGCTTGTTTGGCGTTGCTCTTGCGGCAACTGGTATGCTTTCGAATACTGCTATTACTATCGGTGTTGATGCGTATGGCCCTGTTGCCGATAATGCAGGTGGTATTGCTGAAATGGCTGGTTTGCCAGAAGAAGTGCGCGACCGTACCGACTCGCTTGACGCTGTTGGAAACACCACCGCTGCTATCGCAAAAGGCTTTGCTATTGCAAGTGCAGGTTTGGCTGCAATTTCACTGTTCGTTTCGTATCAAGCAACCATGCATCATGCCTTTACGAACTTCAGCTTGACGCTTACAAACCCGCTTATCATTGCAGGTATTTTCATTGGCGCTATGGTGCCGTTTATGTTTGCTGCATTAACGATGGGCGCTGTAAGCGATGCTGCTCACGCAATGGTTGAAGAAGTACGTCGCCAATTCCGTGAAATTAAAGGCATTATGGAGTATAAAGCCGAACCTGAATACGACAAATGCGTAGGCATTTCTACAACGGCTGCCCTGCATAAGATGTTGTTGCCAGGCATTTTGGCAGTTGTTATTCCTATTGTTATTGGGTGCTTTAGTCCTGAGATGCTCGGCGGCTTTTTAGCAGGCGCCGTATCAACCGGTATGCTTCTTGCCATTTTCATGTCAAATGCTGGTGGTGCGTGGGATAACTCTAAGAAGTACATCGAAAAAGGTGCTCACGGCGGTAAAGGTTCAGAAGCTCATAAAGCTGCTGTTGTTGGCGATACCGTTGGTGACCCATTCAAAGATACATCAGGTCCTTCGATGAATATTTTGATCAACCTGATGACGATTATCGCTCTTACGTTCTCGCCGCTGTTTATTGCTGTTCAGCATTTGGTTGGCTAGTACACAGCACTATGCGATCTACCCTTTGAGTGAGGATACAAAGAAAGCGCTCCATGCATTGCGTGGGGCGTTTTATTTTTGACTTGTTTTATGTTTCTGCGTACCTTGCATGGTGTGCTTATGTATCAGCAGCGTTTTTGCGCGATGCGTGTGCACTGGGTGTATTAGCGCCAGGCATTATTCGCGCCATCAGCAGTATGTGCCCCTTACATTTTTACGCAGCACGACTCAATTACTTCACCTTGCATGGTTTTCAAGTCGATAAATCCGTTCGCGTATAAGGCATAGCTTGCAACGCCGTCTTTCGGAATGGCAATACTCCCTGGATTTACCAGCAAAATTTTACCTTCTTGCGAAAAGCCTTTTTTGTGTGTGTGGCCGTACAGAAATATCGAACCAGGTTTAAGGTCGGGCAAATCGCCTGGTCGCAGCCCAGGACGATGCCCGTGCGTTGCAAAAAACGTGATATCGTCACTGATAAGGAGCGTATAGTCGCTCATGCAGGGAAAATGCAGCATCCACTGATCAACTTCAGAGTCGCAATTACCGCGTACAGCGGTGGTAACACGCGCGTTCATATTCAGTAACTCAGCGCATTCTTTTGGATTATAGCCTGTTGGTAAGGCATTTCGAGGACCATGATACAGCAAGTCGCCCAGCAATAACACATGGTCAACCTTTTCTGCTTCAATGCGTCCTACCAGGTGACGCGCGGCAAAGGTTGAGCCGTGTATGTCTGAAGCAATAAGCAATCTCATAAAAGTATCAGCTCCTTTTGCACAGGACCTCTCCATGTGTATAGTATAGTGCTTGCAACAATAGCGCGCAGGCGAATATGATGCAAACCCACATTGCATTTCCCCGCGCGTCGCTGCGAAGTGCATGAATACATTTCACGTGCGCACACGGAGGAGTAAGGTCATTTTCGCACGCAGAATAGTATAACGAAGTTTTCGTGTTCACTAAGCAATTATTCGTTATCGTGAATAAATTGATAGCTGTATTCGTAGGGCGCTGTGGTGTCTGTTTGTGCAGCACTGCGCGGGAATGTGTGGTTATACAAGCGCACAAAATAGTCGTCTGTCATCGATGAGATATAATCAACAACAATCTGATGCGGGTCTTCTTGCAAATAACTTTCGCGCGTGATGCTTTGCGATTTCTTGCACAAATAATCTATATGGTGACGATAAATGGTAGACGTTTCGCGTTTATGAAGCAAATCGTCGTAAAGCGCATCGTAGAGTGCTTCAAACATAGGCGCTACGTTGTGATTTTCTTCAAGTGCTTGACCTTCAAGTTCATAGATATAGCGATAGTTCTCTTTTTTCGCTTCCTTGATGTCGTTAAACGCTTCTTGACTCATTTCTATATGATCTTTGCCGTAGCTATTGTTGATAATGTCAACGATCATGTTGTTCAGAATCTCGCCGTTGCGCACGCCAATTTTCTGCGATGAAAAACACGAAAAGTCAGGGATAATTCCCAGATCAATTGCATCGTTTCTGTCTTTGCCAATGTAGGCAATCATGTCGGCCATGCGAACAACGCAGCCTTCCAAGGTGCTCGGGCGCAACAATTTAATGTTTTGCTCATCGCTAATGCACTTTTCGACCGTTTCGTCCAGGTCGACAAAGGTATCCATCGCACGCATGCGCAGCGCTTTTTGCACAAACTCGCCGTTATGGCACAGCGCGCCGTTGAGCGTTTGCAAGCTGATATTGCGCCGATAGAGCGTGTCCATCACACGCACGCTTTGCACATTATGGTTGAAATAGCGGCCTGTATACTTGTGGTAACAGCCGTTTAACAGGCGTTCTCCCACGTGTCCAAACGGCGCATGTCCCAAATCATGCCCAAGCGCAATCGCTTCTGCAAGCGAGGTGTTCAGCCCTAAACACGAGCAAATCGAGCGTGCAACGCGCGCTACCAACTGCACGTGCAGCCCGCGGCGGCAAATATCATCATTTTTGATAAACGAGAACACTTGCGTTTTATCAACATAGCGATTGTATGCTGGGATGTTGATAATCTTTTCGCTGTCGCGCGCAAAGGCAGAGCGCACAAGCGTTGCGCGGTCGTGTTCGTTATCTTCGCGGCGGATAATGTCGTCATCTGCAAAAGCATACTTACTTTTCCTGCCGTACTTTTTGTCATCGCGGATAGCAGCCTCAATATCAGGCTGCAAACTAAGGAGGGGGTACATTTTTGTGTGATCGCTCATAGTTTTCTCCATTCTTTTATCAACTCTATTGTATCAGGCGTGTATTCATGTTGGGTGTTAATTATTTTTTTGTTATACTCGCTTATATAAGAACGAAAAAAGGAGCAATTATGTCGCCAGTCCCTCAGTATATGCGCTGGTTAAGTATATTAAGTGCCGTTATGGCAAGTTTTGGTGTCGGCGTGTTGGTAATTGGATATAAAACGCCCAGTGTTGGGCGCATTATGACAATCGTTTTTTTGTATATAGTTGCTATTGCTTTGTTTTACGGCGCGCGCTACATGATTCAAAAAAATCACAATTTTACCCGCTCATTAAGCAGCGAAACGCTTTCTATGGCAGCACGCTCAAAAACCCCCGCATCACATGGTGGCGAACGTGAGGATAGCAAGCAAGCGAACGCGGCGCGCTCGGACGCGGGTGCGGATGCTTACAAGGATGCGTCAACACAGCAGTCATCAGGCACTTTGTAGGTTATTATGGCTTTTGGATACAGCGATGAAGAAATTCGCCGTGTGCGCGAAGCAAGCAGCTTAAAGGAGCTTTTTGCGATGCGCGGCGCACTTGTGAAGCGCGGTGGCGATTTTTGGTGTTGCTGTCCATTTCATCACGAAAAAACCCCTTCGCTGAAAATTGACGATGCGCTGGGATTATGGCATTGTTTTGGCTGCGGTGCAGGTGGCGATGCCATCTCGTTTGTTGAACGTGCCGAGAATATGAATTTCACAGAAGCGCTTGAATATCTTGCCGAGCGTGCGCACATTCCGCTTGAAAAGCACCAACGAGCTGGGAATAGTGCACCTCGTTCTTCAAGCTTAACGCTTAAGCAACTGTGCAGCGATGCAGCGGAATTTTACCATTGCCAGCTTATGCGTCTGAAATCTGAACAAGCGCAAGCTGCGCGCGATTATTTATCGTCGCGTCAGTTAGGGGGCGATATTCCTCGTACGTGGAAGCTTGGTTTTGCACCTGGGAATGGCACGCTTGTGAATTATTTGCGCTCGAAGTCGTATACGGATGCGGATATGATTGCGGCCAATGTGGCACTTAAAAATGCAAACGGCGCTGTTCACGATCGTTTTTTCAATCGCATCATGTTTCCTATTTTCGACGTTTCTGACCATGTTATTGCATTTGGTGGGCGCGTTATTGGCAGCGGCCAGCCGAAGTATCTCAATACCTCCGAGTCGCCCTTGTTCCACAAATCGCGCGTGCTGTTTGGCCTGAACAAAGCCAAAACGTCCATGAGCGAAAAAGGCGAAGCTATTGTTGTGGAAGGCTATACCGATGTGATAGCGCTGCATCAAGCAGGCATTACTCAAGCAGTTGCGACGCTTGGTACGGCGCTTACTTCGCAGCACATCAACCTGCTTGCACGCTTTGCGAAACGGAGCATTGTGTATCTTTTTGATGGCGATAACGCAGGTCAGCATGCAATTGAGCGCGCTTTGCAATTCATTGACGACCGCTTTACGCCCGAGGCGGGGGCGGCGCGCGTTCAGTTGAAAGCAGTAACGCTTCCCGATAACCTTGATCCGGCGGAATTTGTTGCAGCGCACGGTGGGCAAGCGCTTGAGGCGCTTATCGAGCACGCGCAGCCGTTGCTGCTTTTTGGCATTGAGCGACGCTTAGCGCAGTACAATCTGGAAAATCCTTGGGAACGCACGCAGGCATTTTCTGATGCACTGAGCGTATTAGCGCCCATTAAACACTCGCTGCTTGCAAAGGAATACGTGTCGCTTCTTGCCGACAGATGCAATGTGCGCACCGATGATGCGCTGAAGGCCTTAGCTGCGCTAACGCCCAAAACAGCGGCGTCTTTTACCGCGCACGACCAGAACGCTTCCCGCACGCAGGCGTCTTATGCAAGCGCCGGAAGTGCGGTGTTTGGGGCACGGGGCGCGCAAGGTCAGCAGCAAGCGGCAGCGCTACAATCCGCGCCCACGACAACGCGTGCAGCGCGAATGGGTGCGAATACGGCAGCGGGCGCAGCGGCATCACGTTCCCCGCAAACACCAGGTAAAAGCACGAATCGAGCGCGCATTGAGTTCAGCGTTTTGTGCATTTTGATACGAAAGCCTGAAGGAATTGCACACGTTCAACAGCAGCTTCGCCAAACAAAGTGGAGCGTTGAAGTGTTAGCACAGCTTGCAGCCTTTTTGTGCGATGAATACGCACGCTCCCAAAGCGAACGCCGCGCGCTTTCGACTGACGTGCTGATGAGCGCTCTGTCGCAACAGTTTGCAGCGCTGATGCCGCGCCTTTCGCAGGGTTTGATGGCGGTACACGATACGGATGACCAGCGCCTTTCTTATTTATTTGAAGAGCTTGCGATGGGCGATTTGGAAGATAAAATTACGTACGCGCGCGGCCGCATTAAACAGCTGCAAGCTTTAGGTGAACACACTTCCGAGCGTGACCAGCTGTTTTGCCAAATAAGTAGCTGGCAAAAAGAGCTGTTCGAGCGCAAGCTTAAGCACCAGCAAGCACGCGAGTAGCGGTGAGTGACGTATGTTTGGCGTTCCAACGCGCCCGTTCCCGTTCCCGTGCACTTTTACGCGTTTCCAAGCATTTCTGCGCATGTGGGCAAATGGTACCGTTTATGCGTTTGTGTTGCAGTTACGCTACATTTTGCAATACCTTAGCCCGCGCGCGAATTTTTGTCATATACTAGCACCGACAAAGAAAACAAAGCCTGCACGCAAAGCGTAGTTTTTTTGTATTGCATTTTGAAATGTAAGGATGGTTTTTATGCTGAAGATCGTACGATCTCCCGATCCATTGCTCAATACCGTGTGCGAAGCTGCTTCATTTGACGACAAAAGTCTTAAGCGCTTGTCAACGCAAATGGCGCAAACGATGTATAAAAATAACGGCGTTGGTCTTGCCGCGCCGCAGGTAGGTGTCCTGAAACGCCTGATTGTTGTCGACTGCGATTGGCCCGATGGCGTTAAAGATCCGCTTGTGCTTCTTAACCCAGAAATTGTTGAGTTGCAAGGCGACCCCGTTATCGATTACGAAGGCTGTTTGTCGGTGCCAGGAGTTAGCGCCCCCGTTTCGCGTCCGCCGTGGGCACACGTTCGTTATTTCGACTTAAAAGGCGAAGAGTGGGAAATTGAAAGCGATGGTCTGCTTGGCCGTTGTTTGCAGCATGAAATTGACCACCTAAACGGCATTACTTTGTTTGAAAGCTGCGTTCCTACGTACAAACTGAAACTGCTGGATGCGTATGCAAAAGCGCGCGCAGCGGGCGCCATGCCTGGTGACGTTTCAATCGAAAGCGCTTCATAATGCGCATTGTTTTTATGGGAACGCCAGCGTTTGCGGCAACTATCCTCAAACACCTGCTTGCAAGCGAAAAACACGACGTGTGCGCTGTGTTTACGGCGCCTGATGCTGTGCGTTCGCGCGGGTCGCGCCTTGAAACGTCTGCCGTTGGTCGCATGGCCCACGACGCTCATGTGCCTTTGTATCAGCCTGCTTCCTGTAAAAACCCCCAGCTTATCGACACGCTTGCTGCGTTGCAGCCCGACGTGATTTGTGTTGCGGCGTATGGAATGTTGCTTCCCGAAGCGCTGCTTACCGTTGCGCGCTATGGCGCCATTAACGTGCATGCGTCGCTTCTTCCGCGCTGGCGTGGTGCCGCGCCGCTTGAACGTGCCATTTTAGCGGGCGATACGTATGCTGGCGTGTGCAGTATGCGTATGACAGCAGCTCTTGATGCGGGCGATTTCTGCTTCCCGAAACGCGTTGCGCTGGGCGAACTTTCCTATGACGAACTCAGCGAACAGCTGGCGTGTTTAGGTGCGCAGTCGCTTCTTGAATGTTTAGACGCGCTTGCTGTAAATTCAGTTGAATGGCACACACAAGAGAGTGCGCTTGTTACGTATGCGCATAAGCTTACGAAAGATGAGTTGTATCTTTCGCCTGATGACACTGCACTTCAAGCATGGCGAAAAGTGCGTGCGTCCAACAATGCGCACCCTGCACGCGCCCTGCTTGACAAGCGCCCTGTTCGCGTGATGAAAGCTTCAGTACCTGATGACGCGGCGCTTAACAACCCCTTATTGCACGAGCGCCTTAGCTCGCTTTGCGCAGGTGATATGTGTTTTCTTGCGAAACGCCTTTTTCTTGCTTGTAAATCTGGTATCCTTGAAATTCATAGCCTTATCCCCAGCGGAAAACGCGCTATGGACGCCTGCGCTTTTGCGTCAGGGATACAAGGAATAAAACATGCTACCTTAGTTTGGGAGAGCGCAAAATGACAGAACAGGCAGGTCAACGACCTAATAAACCCTCACGTGTACGACAGGCAGCACATCATACATCGCACACATCATCACATTCACAATCATCATCGCGAGCACGCCAAGCACAACAGGAGCGTCCTTTCGCGCGTAAGAAAACGGCGCCTGGCTCACATGCCGGCGCATCGCCGCGCAAGAAGTTTGCACCCGCTCATAAGTCCGCTCATAAAAATGCGGCATCTGACCATTCATCTGCGGCGTTTCCGCGCAAGAAAGCGCATGTCGATAACGCGAAGTTATCTTCCTCTGAACCAGTTGCATCTGCGCACAAGAAAGCAGCCAGCGTGCGCGCCAATGCTGCTTCTGGCGAAAAGCGCCAGCCTGGCTATCGTTCTCGAACCATGAAAAGCGTTCGTGCGCGCGAGATTAAACGCATAACGTCAGATACAGCACCTGCTTACAACGGCGAACTTGATCCAAAAGCGGGCAAGCGAAGCGCCATCGCACCTGGCAATATCACACGCGAGAAAAATCGTCGCGAACGCGAACTTAAGCGTTCCACATCGCACGCGCCACAGGGTGATAGCGCTGGTCAAAGCAAGCATTCTGCGGGCGAGTTCTACCCGAACAAAGCATCCGACGCGCGTCTTTTGGCGCTTCGCGTAACGCGCCTTGTTCGCCTTCGAAAGGCCTACACGCAGGACATTTTGAACGCTCACCTAGACAAATCCAAGTTATCGTCAAGCGACAAGTCGTTCGCGGCTCTGCTGGCACTTGGCGTTGCTACCTGTTATGGCACGCTTGATGAAATTATCGATCGTGCGCTGGCTAAACCGGCCGATGCCTTTGAGGACATTCGCGACGCTTTGCGCATTTCAACCTACGAGTTAATATTCCTGCACAAAGAACCGCATGCGGCCATTGACCAGGGTGTTGAACTGGTGCGCGCAGTAAGCCCGTGCGCGAGCGGATTGGGAAATGCCATTTTGCATCGCATTGAGCGTTCGCGTGCAGCTTTTCCGTACGGCGATCCGAAAAGCGACACAGCTGCTCTTGCACGTGCGTACGGCTTCCCGAAATGGCTGTGTGAGCAGCTTATTGCCGATATGGGAGCTCAAAACGCCGCACACTTCATGAACGCAAGCAACGCGCCAGCGCCTCTTTACATTGCCATTAACAGTATTACCAGCAGTGTCGAAGAAGTGAACGCCGCCTTTGAAAGCGCAGGTAGCAAGCTATTTGACGTGCAAGTCAACGATACGCTGATAGATTTTTGCAAGCGCGTTGGTAACGCTCAAAGCATCCTTCATCCAAGCGTAAAAGCGCTGTTTGACCAGGGAAAAATTTTTGTTTCGGACGCCAGCGCACAGTCCATTGCCCAGCACGCCGCGCAGCTTTTGGAAGGCTCGACGCTGCTTGAGATTGGCTGCGGGCGTGGCAGTAAAACACTTCTGCTGCAAAGCCATTATTTCGCAGCTCACAAGGAACAAGCGCAGCTCGATGCGGTCGACCTGCATGCTTATAAGCTTGACATTGTTCGCGAACGCACGCAGCACTACGGCGTGAACGTTCACGAATTTTATTGCGGAAATGCAACGCGCCTTGACAGTTTTTTGCCTGCGAACAGCTACGATGTTGTGTTTGTGGACGCGCCGTGCTCGGGGCTTGGTACGCTGCGGCGTCACCCCGAAATTCGTTGGCGCATTACTGCCGATGCTATCCAGGAAATTGCCCAGCTTGAACTGGCAATTCTTAAGTCGGCGGCCGCATATGTGGCGCTCGGTGGGTCGCTTGTGTACTCAACGTGCACAACGTCGTATTGCGAAAATAACGGCGTTGTAAAGCAGTTTTTAGAATCGACGGAAGGTGCTGCGTTTACGCTTGCGCCGCTTGGGTCGCAATCGTGCATTTCAGTTGAGTTGAGTGCTGATGGTCCCGACGCTCACTTTGCAGTTCGCTTTAAGCGTGTGCGTTAACGACGCGTTTGACGGTTACGGCGCGCACGCGTGTTTGCGCGTCCCGCGCGCGTGTGACATGCTCGTTCTTGTTTGCATTTCGGCTCCGGTTTGTGCGTGAACGCGTTCTCCGTTGATTTGCAGCCGTGCGTTCCCGTTGTGCCCGTTTCGCTTGCACGCGTTCCCGCTGGTTTGCAGCCGTTGTCGCCTATGCACGCGTGCCGTTTACTTTCCAATTTAGTGCTATCGCCATATTTTCGCGCTTATCGGGCTTATATCATGGTAAAACAGTACAAGATAATCCAACAGAAAGAAGGCGTGATATGAATCTTGCTCGCGTGTTTGAAGTTGTAGAAGTAGCTGAAAAAGCAGCAATTGCATCCGCTGCATTTAATGGGCGCGGCGACAAAGTTTCCGCAGATCAAGCAGCTACTACTGCCATGCGTGATGCCTTTAACGCTATGAATTTTTCGGGTCGTGTTGTTATCGGCGAAGGCGAGCGCGATGAGGCTCCCATGCTGTTTATCGGCGAGGAACTTGGACGTGGTGGCGAAGAGATTGACATTGCCGTTGACCCACTTGAAGGAACGAATTTATGCGCTGCTAATGCCGCAAATGCGCTGTGCACGATTGCTATTGCGCCGCGCGGCGCGCTGCTGTTTGCACCCGATACCTACATGCAAAAAATCGCAGCTGGCCCTCAAGCGCGCGATGCTATCAATATCGATGCCCCGGTTGCCGAAAACATTCATAATGTTGCTGAAGCCCTTGGAAAACCAGCCTCTGAACTGTGCGTTTGTGTTCTTGAACGCGAACGTCACACCGCGCTTATCGCTGACATCCGCAAAGCGGGCGCGCGCATTCGTTTGATAGGCGATGGCGATGTGTACGGTGCGCTTGCAACGGCGCTTCCTCATACCGGCATTGATTTGTACATGGGTTCCGGCGGTGCTCCCGAGGGCGTTTTAGCGTGTTGTGCGCTGAAGGCTGTCGGTGGCGCATTTATGGGCCGATTGCGTTTTGACCTGGACGTTCATGGTGAAGAAAAACGTCAACGTGCACTGAAAACCGCCCAGCTCGACTTAGATGCACCACTCACGATGGACATGCTTGTGCGCTCGGAGGATGCCGCCTTTATTGCAAGTGGCGTGACGCATGGCGAGCTGCTTGACGGCGTGCATTTCGATGAAACCAGCATTACCACATCAAGCATTCTGATGCGCGCGTGTGATCATTCGGTGCGTTTCATTACCACGAAACATGCACGTCATTAGGCAAAAACGTACAAGAAAGTTTGTTCCAATACGTGAGAATTTTATCGATTACAGCGCAAAAACCCGACTCCACGGGCAGCGGAATTTATCTAAGCCATTTGCAGAACGCGTTTGAAAAGGCAGGTCACAAGGTTGCGCTGGTGTACGGCTGCGATAGCCACGACGCGTATTCGTTTGCGTACCCTACGTTTCCTGTGGTGTTTAACACGCCGCGTGTTGCCTTTCCCGTGGTTGGCATGAGCGACACGATGCCGTATACATCAAGCATCTATCGACACTTAACGCCAGCTCAACTTCATGTTTTCGAACGTGAATTTCAGGATGCTCTTGTGCGGGCGCGCGATGAATTTAAGCCCGATGTTGTGATATGTCATCATCTGTACGGCGTGCTAACCTTTGCGTTTGACGTGTTCGTTGGCGCAAGGGATGCCGCGCGCCCAGCGAATGAAGAACGCCCGCCGCGCATACTTGCCATTTGCCATGGAAGTGACCTGCGTCAACTGCGCTCGCATCGCCTTTTCTATGAGCGGGTGCGCGCCTGCCTTCCCAAACTTGATGCCGTTATCGCACTTCACGAAAGCCAGAAATCGCAGATAGAAAGCTTATTTCCGGAAGCGTCTGAAAACGTGTTTGCGCTGGGCGCTGCGTTTGACAATGCGCTGTTTCACTACTCAGATGAAATGCAAGCTGCTTTGTTAAAGAGCGCAGAACCTGAACACACCACCGAACCACCAACTTCGCCTGCCGTATCACACGAGCCAGCTGCGTACACTTCACATGCCCCGCACAACGTGCACGGTGAACCGCGCGCGCAACGGTGTGCGTTTAATCTGTGCTATGTTGGCAAAATCGCCTACAAAAAGGGAGTTCACAGCCTGCTTCGCGCACTTGCGCTGGGCGATGCTGCGCACATCGCGCAGCTGTCACTCATTGGCGGCAGCGGTAGCGCTGACGAATGGAACGAAGCGCAAAATCTGGCTTCCCACCTGCCATTTCCTGTTCATATGCCGGGAGCACTTCCGCATGACGAACTTGTTTCGCACTACCAAGCAAGCGATATTTTTGTGCTTGCATCGTATTATGAGGGCCTGCCCTTGTGCGTAATTGAGGCTCTGGCCTGCGGTTGCGCTGTTGTGTGCAGCAATACGGCAGGCTTTCAAGCGTGGATGACGCACCACGTTCCCCATGCGTTGTGTTACTTTGTTGATTTGCCGCCAGAATGCCAGCCGGGCGTTCCTGTGCGCAGCGAACTGCCAAGCTATGAGCAGCGCTTCAAGCGAGCATTGGACACGATGATTCACACGCTGTTGCATGAAACGCACACCGAGCGCATTCAGCGTTTGCAGGGCATTCAGCGCGAACTTGCAGCGCTTACCTGGGATTCGCTTGCCACGCGCATCCTTGATGCTGGCAAGGGGAGTGCGCGTGGAGTATAAGTCACATCGAAACCCTTCGCCCGTAACCATTTGACCTGCAATTTCTTCCTTTTATGCGCCTTTCACCACGTTTCAATTTTCTTCGACATTCTCCAAAATACTCGTTGATAATTTGTGTTCAGTATGGTATAGTTCGCTTAGTCCTTTAAGGCGGTACCGAGAGACCGACAAGGCAAACATACAAGCGAATTTATGTTGCCACCTGCCTTAAAGCTGGTGGCATTTTTTTTGCTGCCGAGCATGTGGCATTCGCTTCGTGTAACCTGTCGCTCTCACCTTACGATACGTAGTTATTCAGAAAGGAGAGATGCATGGCAACACGCTCACAGCAATCGAACGACGACGCGCAGGCATCCATCAAGCATGTATGCATGGATGCACAGGGTATTGATCGCTCGATCAACCGTATCGCCCATGAAATTTTGGAGAAAAACTCGGGCTCTGAAAACATGGTCGTTATCGGAATTTTGACACGTGGTGACGTTTTAGCGCATCGGCTGGTTAAAAGCATTCAGGCAATCGAAGGCAAAACGCTTCCTTTAGGCAGCCTTGACATCAGTTTTTATCGCGACGACGTTCTGCACCACATTTCACCAGAAATTCACTCAACAAATATCCCTTTTTCTATTGAAGATGCAACCGTAATTTTGGTTGATGACGTGCTGTATACCGGTAGAACAGTACGCTGCGCTCTTGATGCACTTATGGATTTGGGGCGTCCGCGCTGCATTCAATTTGCTGCGCTTGTCGATCGTGGGCATCGCGAGCTTCCCATTCGCCCCGATTATGTAGGCAAAAATGTTCCCACATCCGATGAAGAAAACGTGATTGTGCTTTTGGACGAAAGCGACGGCAGTTCATGTGTGGAAATAGTCGCACTGAACAAAGATGCTCACAAAGGAGCGTTGCCGTTGCAAAACACCACTACAGATCACGCATAATGCCTATTACACGCATCAGAAGCTACTAAAGAAAGGGGAGAGTAATGGCTTTTCAACATAAGCATCTTATTGATATACGCGAATACAGCAGCGAAGACATTCAAACAATTCTTCATACAGCCGACAAGTTCCGCGCAGTAAACGAGCGCCGCATTAAAAAAGTGCCCGCGTTGCGTGGATTTACGGTCGTAAATATGTTTAACGAACCATCAACACGTACGCGCTCGTCCTTCGAGCTGGCAGAAAAGCGCCTTTCGTGCGACAGCTTGAATTTTGGCGGATCGTCAACGTCTACCGTTAAAGGCGAAAGCCTGGAAGATACCGTAAAAACGCTGTGCGCCTACAAAATTGACATGATTATTGTGCGCGACAAACGAGCTGGTGTTCCGCGTAAAATTGCCGATATTTCTGGCGTGAGCGTCATTGACGCAGGCGATGGCAAACACCAGCACCCCACGCAAGCGCTGCTTGACCTGTACAGCATTTGGCGCCATTTTGGTACCTTATCGCAGCTCAAGGTAGGAATTGTGGGCGACGTTGGCCACTCGCGTGTATGCGGTTCACTTGTTCCTGCCCTGAAAATTATGGGAGCGCACGTAACGCTTATTGCTCCAAAAACGCTACTACCTGCGTATCCTGAAGCTTTGGGCGCCGATGAAGTTACCAGTTCTCTTGATGATGCACTGGGCGATCTTGACGTTGTGTACATGTTGCGCATTCAGCGCGAACGTTTAGAAGGTGCGCCGTACCCCAGCTTGCGAGAGTACAACTTGCTTTACGGCCTTACGCGCGAGCGCGAACATTTCATGAAAGACACGGCGGTTATCTGCCATCCGGGCCCGATTAACCGTGGGGTTGAGCTGGACGATTATATGGCAGATCATCCGCAGCGTTCGCTTATTCTCGATCAGGTATATTCCGGTGTGTTAGTACGTATGGCTATGCTGTATCTGTTGTTGGGAGGTAATGATGAATCAATTTCTCATTAAAAATGCACATTTGGTTGACCCGCAAGTATCGCTTGACGAACAAGGCGATGTGCTGATAGAAAACGATACGATTGTTGCAGTTGGTAGTGCAACACAAGAACATGATACCAGCCATGCGCAGGTTATTGACGCAAGCGGAAAAGTGCTGGTGCCAGGTCTCGTGGATATTCATGTGCATTTCCGCGACCCAGGTTTTGAGTACAAAGAAGACATTGTGTCGGGTTCGCGCGCGGCGCTTAAAGGTGGGTTTAGCGACGTGTGCTGCATGGCGAATACCGATCCTGTTATCGATAATGCTGCCGTGTTGCGCGCGGTTATGAGCAAGGCTCACCATCAGGCATTTTGCAAGGTCCATGCCGCTGGTGCGTGCACAAAAGGCCTCAAAGGCGAAGCGCTTGCCGACATTGGCGAGATGTCTGCGTTAGGTGCTGTTGCGTTTACCGACGATGGTCATGGCGTGCAGTCAAGCTCGATGATGCGCCGCGTTATGGATTACGCGCACCCCTTCAACAAGGTAATTATGAGCCACTGCCAAGATGAAGACCTTGTTGACGCAGGTCAGATTAACGAAGGCCCCGTGTCAACGCGCCTCGGTTTGCTCGGCTGGCCTGCTGCTGGTGAAGAAATTCAGATTTCTCGCGATATGCAATTGGCTCAGCTTACGCAAACACCTCTTCACATTCAGCATCTTACGAGCGCTGCCGGCGTCGAACAGCTGCGTGCAGCAAAGGCGCAAGGCGTGCCTGTGACCTGCGAAGTTACACCTCATCACCTGTTCTTGCACGACAGCGACATCGATGAGAGCTACAACACCAATTTCAAAGTTAATCCGCCGCTGCGCACGCAAGCTGACTCTGATGCGCTGGTGCAAGGCCTGCTTGATGGAACAATCGATTGCATTGTCACCGATCACGCGCCCCATGCTGCCTACGAAAAAGCACGCGAATTTGAGCTTGCGCCGTTTGGCATGATTGGGCTTGAAACTTCGCTTGCGCTTATGATTACGCATCTTGTAGCACCCGGAAAACTTTCATGGTCGCAGCTTGTAAGCTTAATGGCTGTAAACCCGCGTGCCATTTTACGCCTTGACCCCGTGCGTATTGCGCCTCAATCGCGTGCAAGTTTAACGCTTATCGACCCACATGCGTCATGGGATGTAACAGAGCAAGAATTTGAATCGAAGTCGAGCAATTCTGCATTTTTAGGCGCTCATCTGCAAGGACGCGCCTGCGATGTATTTATTGACGGCAAGCATATGTTGATTGATGGCGCGCTGGCCAAGCAGCCGCTCTCACAGCAAGAATAAGTAAATTACCAGGGGGGATGTATGTCAAAACTTGCGCTTTATAATGCTGAGTTTGTATCAAATGAGCATGTTGGTGGTAACATTTATCTTATGAAACTTGTTTGTGCGCCGCTTGCAAACAGCATAAAAGCAGGTCAGTTTGTACATTTACAGCTTCCTTGTGCTTCAGAACACCTGTTGCGCCGCCCGTTTTCTGTGTATCGAAGCGATGCGCAAACAGGCGTTCTGGAGATTTTATATGCGCAGATAGGAGAGGGCACGCGCCTGCTTGCCCAGCTTGATGCGCGCCATGTTGACACCATCAACATGATTGGTGCTATTGGGAACAGCTGGCAAGATATGCATCCTGTGTGTGAACGCGACCGCGTGTTGCTGGTAGGAGCTGGGCTTGGCAGTGCTCCTTTGTATATGTGGGCGCGCTATTTGCACGAGCACTCCATACCTTGCGACGCTATTCTTGCGGCGCGCAGCGCTGAGTATCTATGTACGCGTTTGGATTATCAGCGCATTGTATCGTCGCTTACCTGCACAACCGATGATGGTTCCTTTGGCGTTCCTGGCACCTGTATTCCCGTAGTTGAGCGCCTGATCAAGCAAGCAAACGCTCAGGGTGCGCCCTATACGTGCATCAGCGTCTGCGGCCCCAGCATTGTGATGAAACTCGTCAGCAATTTGGCACATGAGCACGGCATTTATTGTCAGGTTTCACTTGAGCGCTCGATGGCGTGTGGCATAGGCGCCTGCTTATCGTGTACCGCTGACACCTGTTGCGGAAAAAAGCGCGTGTGCGTTGATGGCCCCGTGTTTGATGCAAGCGAACTGGTATGGTAGCGCTTGCGGCGGCGGTGCTGGTACAACAGCGCTGTGCAGTACGTTTTCAGTAGGAAAGAGAGGAATGTGGAGTGCACGCTAACTTCAAGAATACGCACGTCACGAACACGCACGAATGTCAATCGGGCCAATTGGCCGCGCACGCAGCTGCTCAAAACGATGTTGACATGCGCGTTTCGCTTGCTACACTCAGCATGAAAAACCCGCTCACGGTTGCCTCAGGCACCTTTGCCAGCGGGCGCGAATATGCCGATTTCGTTGATGTATCACGTTTGGGCGCCATTACCACAAAAGGAGTGTCAGCGCACGCGTGGGAAGGAAACGACCAGGGACGTTTAGCGGAAACGCCCAGTGGCATTCTTAATTCCATTGGGCTACAAAATAAAGGCGCCAAGCACTTCATAGAAAACGATCTTGCGTGGTTAAATCAGCAGCAAACGCGCGTTATCGTGAACGTGTGTGGTCACTCGTATGACGAATACGTCCAGGCGCTTGACGCGCTTGAACAAGCAAGCGGCATTGATGCGTATGAAATTAACATCTCGTGTCCTAATGTTGACGCGGGCGGTATGGCGCTTGGTACGCAAGTTCAGGCTGTTGAGCGCATTGTGTCGCTTCTGCGGGCGCGTACACGCCGTACACTTCTTATAAAACTTACTCCTAATGTAACCGATATTACAGAAATTGCACGTGCAGCTGAAAGCGCTGGTGCCGATGCTCTTTCGCTTATCAACACCTTGCTTGGTATGGCAATCGACGCAAAACGCCGCCGTCCCATTTTATCGCGCGTAGTAGGCGGATTGTCGGGTCCTGCCATTAAGCCAGTTGCGCTGCGCTGCGTTTGGCAAGTTCATAAGGCAGTACGTATCCCCATTCTTGGCATGGGTGGCGTTGCCAGCGGTACCGATGTTGCAGAGTTTATGCTTGCAGGAGCAAGTGCAGTTGCAATAGGAACCGAAAATTTTGTTGACCCGTGTGCGACGATGCGCATTCTTGATGAACTGTATGCATACGCGCGTGAACAGCACATTAGTCAAATTTCTGAGTTAATAGGAGGCTTACAGTGCTAAAGAATTTTTACGATGAACCCTGCTCTGAACGCGTTATTGTTGCGCTTGATTGCCCGCACGCTCAAGCGCTGAATTTGGCGCGCCAGCTTGCAGGATATGCTCGTTGGGTTAAAGTGGGAATGACACTGTATTACGAAGCGGGTCCGGCCATTGTAAAGGAACTTAAAGCGCTTGGCTTTAAGGTGTTCCTCGATTTGAAAATGCACGATATTCCTCATCAGGTTGAAGGCGGTGCCTTAAGTGCTGCTCAAACCGGTGCCGACATGCTTACCTTTCACTGTTTGGGCGGCAAAACGATGCTTGAAGCCGCGCGACGCGGTTTAGAAAAAGCACACGAACTGGATGCAAACATCTCTTGTGCAAGCTTGGGAATTACTATTCTTACCAGCCATTCTCAAAGCGATTTAGAACAGATAGGGCTTGAAGGCACAATTTCGCAACGCGTGATTGCACTGGCGCATCTTGCACGCACATCAGGCTTAACAGGTGTTGTTGCTTCTCCCTTCGAAGCGCAGCAATTACGCGCTGAACTGGGAAAGGATGCCTTTATCGTAACGCCTGGCATCCGATTGCACGCCGCAGAAAACGACGATCAGAAGCGTATTGCAACCCCGCGCATGGCCTTCGAGGCGGGAGCTTCGCACATTGTGGTAGGTCGTCCCATTACACAAGCAGAAAATCCGGTAGACGCATTCAAAAATATCTGCGTAGATATATAGACTTTTTCCAGATAATTAGCTAAGATACATGTGGACGCGATGCGAATGTGTGCGTATTTCATCGTGAAACTTACATAAAGAGTTTGCAATATGAATACGAACACGTATAATAACTTGGACAGTTTATTGAACGCAGGTGCAGGGGTGCTTACCTAAAAAGTTCAATAAACTGTCCA